>CAMEPN010000017.1 GCA_945931735.1 uncultured Clostridia bacterium | reverse complement strand
TGCAATTTCAAACAGCGAGATAGCGCCGATGCCTTTTGCGGCAGATTTGAGGGAATGTATCTCAAAAATAAGCCTGTCGCTGCCGCCGTCAAACATATTTTCAAGGCGTTCACGATTGTGTTCATATCCGTCCGAGAAAATCTTCGCAAGCGTACAGAATCGTGTCATATTCCCGCTAAGATAGCTTAGCCCCGAATCAAGGCTTATGTCATATTGTTTCATAAGCTCCGACAGTCTGTGCGATTCCTCGGGCGAGATAATATCTCCCGACGTGCTGCCGATTATTACCTTGTCGGCAGGAAGCATGGTTATAAGCATTTTCTCGAGAGTATGCCAGCTTATGGGCTTTGACAGATAAGCCGAAAAGCCTGCGAATATGAATTTTTCCTCCGAACCCGACAATGCTTCGGCGGTCAGGGCAATAACGGGAGTGCTTATCGGCAGACCGTTTTCGCGCATTTTTTTCAGCGTTTGTATTCCGTCTGTAATAGGCATCATATAGTCCAGAAGAATAAGGTCATAAGCTGTATTTTCCACAGCTTTTGCCGCCGATATACCGTCGGAAGCGGTGTCAACGGTAATCATAGTGCGTTCAAGCAGCAGGCTTATCACACGCAGATTGTCGGCATTGTCATCTACGGCAAGAATACGGCACTCGGGTGCAATAAAGCTGTCCGAACAGTTTTTTTGGCTCACGGTAAGGACTATTTCGCCGATAGGGGAACTGTTGCATATTTTCTGCGGTATTTCTATTCCGAAAGTGCTGCCCTTGCCTTCACAGCTTTCTGCAATAAGCCGTCCTCCCATGCTGTCTGCAAGGTCCTTTGATATTGCAAGTCCAAGACCCGTACCCTCAACAGCATATTCCACAGCATTTTTTCCTCTGCCGAACACCTCAAAAATATGTTCAAGCTCCTTTTCGGGTATGCCTATGCCCGTGTCGGAAACAGTTATTTTCAGAACGGCGGTTTCGTTATTATCATTTCGGACGGAGGTTTCCGCCGAAAACGTCACACTTCCGAATTGGGTATATTTGACGGCATTGGAGAGAAAGTTTGTAACGACCTGTTTAAGATGATTTTTGTCACCCTCGAGCATAGACATCATATTAGGAGAAATATCAGCCGTAAAGCTTAGACCTTTTTTGCCGCAAAGCTCACTGCCGATGGACGCAAGCTCCGACACAAGTGAATCGGTGCGGTAGGGCTTTATCGAGGTCATTATTTTTCCCGATTCTATCTGCGTGACATCGAGGATATTGTTTATGATAGAAAGCAGCATATCGCCTGCGCTCTGTATTTTTGAGGTATATTCAAGCATTTCCCGATGGTCGGGCGAACGGGTTATAAGTTCGTTCATTCCAAGAATGACGTTTATCGGCGTGCGTATCTCGTGGCTCATATTTGCAAGGAAAATACCCTTTGCCTTATTACTGCGGCGCGCCTCCTCCATTGCACCGTTGTACATTTTTATCAAAAAAAACATTGTTGCTCCCAAGGCGGCAGACGCAACGCAAATGCCGGTCACTACGTCACCGACAACGCCTGTTTCATCGGGGAACGGCGTTACAAGCTGCGGGAAACGATATGCTGCGGCACAGCACAACACATAAATGACTATCTCGGCTGCGGCAAAGATAATACCTGCTTTTCCCTCAAGCATAAAAAGAGTAAACACCACAGCAAACACAAAAAAGCATGGCATACCGCTGTTATATCCGCCTGCGGTGAAGAACATTATCGGAAACAGCAGCATAAAAACGAATGTGATTGTAATTATGTAGCATGGGCGGTAATTCCCCGTTTTAACCGAGTATACGAGCAATACCGCCGAAAGAACAGCCGCTGACAACAACATGGCGCTGTTGATTGCAGACGCGCCGATTATCAGCGACACGGCAAATATCAAAAGGCTCACAATGAAGCCTGTTATCGCGAGCAGGTTAAATATCTTCACTCGGAACTCCATGCTTTTCGCAAACAATTTGTTATTTATAAACTTAAACATTTTTATCACCTGTCAGGTTTATTTTTTATGGCAGAATTATGGCGTTAAAATATAATCGTATGAATTTATTATAACACACCGTATTTAAATTTTCAACGGTGCAGCCGCAAGAGTGTCCCTGAGGGACATTGTATCCTAAGCCACAATGAATTATAATTAAACTACATTATAATGACGTGTTCTGTGAAAGGGAAATAATATGTTATTAGTTACAATTTTTGCTGTTCCGATTTTAATAGTCGCAATAATCTTAGCTGCGTTAAAAATAAAAAGCAAACGCTTAAAAATTATCGGTATAGCTGTTCCTTCGGTAATTGCTGCGGTTCTGCTTGTCTTTGCGGTAAGTGATATATTTATCTTAATCGATGTTCTCTTGCTCGGCGACACTGACCCCAACTCACAGTTTGTTGCACCGGTAGAGGGTATTACTAACAATCAGGACGGCACTTTTACATACGATGACGGTGAAGTATCCCTGACCTTTGAGCAGATTTCTTCAGATGAAAAGGATAATGCAATTTCGGAGGCTCCATCAGTTCTGAACGGTGAAAGCTGCGGTAACGAGTGGACAGTTGTATCTGACGATGAAGGCAATCCCGAGACAGTTTATGTAACCTCAGGTGATACAACGGTAGCAGCGAAAGTGAACAGCGCCCCTGCGGACAGCGGAAAGGAATATGCTGCGTCCATAGCTGCTGCGCTTGTAACGGATAAAAAAGAATACTCCGAAAATAAGGAAGAAAATAAATATCGCACGGACAGCTCAAGTTTCTATATTGAAGAAGCCAACTGCCTGCTGTATTATCCCGCACAGCTTAGTTCTTTTTCAAAAAAAGGCGACAGCTATATTTTCAAGGACAAAAAGAGCACCGCAACGCTCAAGGTTTCCCTTTCGCCCAATGAATACACTTCAATGGCAGAGGTTGAGGGCTTTATCAAAAATACGGAAAATAATCTTGTGCTTGCATACGGACCAAACTGGTTCACCTCCGAAATCAGAAAAAATGAAAAGGTGTCCTTCGGATATTCAGGGTTCGGAAGTAAATATATTGTTGAAGCAGAACTTAGCTATCCCGAAAATATCAGCGGTATTTATGACGATTTGAGAGGGCTTGTAAAATGCTGCTTTGTCGGTGACGGAATATGGAAAAGCAAAGCGTCGTCCGAGGGCTATTCAAAAGACTGCTCCACGACTTACAGCGATAAATTCAGCCGTGAAATTGCGGCATATTACAGCAAAGAATACGGCGTTATTCTCCTTTATCCCGAACTTTTCTCACAGGTTGAAAAACAGGACGGAGGTGTCTTTTTTACCGACCCTGTAACAGAGGCGACGATATCTTTTTGGGCTGATTCCGAATATCTTTCCCTTGCTGATTGGCCGGAAAGATACGGCTTAAACGACAGCTACATTGACGGTGAGCGCCGTGTAAAAGCGAGCCATACAGATGGCGGAACATACGCTGTTATGTATCTTACCGACAATAAAAACGTATGCGCGTTCCTTGAATACCCCATGGAGTATGCTTGGGTATATGAGGAGTTTGAAGATGAGTTCACCATTGTCGCATCAGGCTCGGAAATACGCAATATCGAAATGCAGACGGTTTTCATTGAGGCTTATGGCGCACTTATAACTATGCCGCTGCAGTTTTCGGAAACCTCTTTTTATGACGGAGTTATCCGATACGAAGACGCATTGAACGGAATGGAACTGACGGTTTCGTTTGACTATCTCACCTCCGAAAAAGAGAGGAAAAACCTTTTTGCCTGCTTTGATGTTGTTGCTGACGATGATAATATTTTTGTTGGCGACAGCTATGTAAGGTGGCTTTCCAATCAGGGCTTCTTCTACGGTGCAAGAGGAAATGACATGAAAGCGCTGATGCAGATAGATGCTCCCAACGCCGAGAGAGCCTACGAAAGCACTCTGTATATGTTCTCCGTTGAATTTGTGACGGAGGAGAGCAAGGAAGAAACCAAGGCACAGACCATTGCAAAAGAGGCAACCGGCATTAAAACTATGTCAGACCCGCCCGAGGAAACAGTAAAACCCAACAAGAGGCTTATTTATGAAAGTGACGAAGACTATGCCTATGCGATAACCGATGGCGCGGCATGGTGCAAAATTGAAGATGATTATATTCAATACTCAATTGAAACCATGGGAGAAGAACCCGAGGGTATGTATTATTTTCAGGGGTGGGAGGATACAGTTGTCAATATCCTGAAAATCCTTAAATACAATAACTATGACACGGACTATTACTGCGCGCAGTTTATGGACAGCGACGATTACACTGAGGAGTCGATGATTTATAAACTCATCACAGAAACAAATTTCAAAATGTACTTCTATTACAGATGTACGCCCAGACAAGATTCCGACCTTGGCGAGGGTGTTCCCTCTGTTCTCGAAGCAATATGCGAAATACTTGAAATTGAAAAGCCCGAGTATGTCCGCGACAGGGGGGATATCACACCCGATAATAACCGTACGATAGATGTTTCGGAGCTTGAAGGCGTCTGGTATTACAACGAAGGCGCTGAAGATGAAATAGACTACACTGACTTTGATGAAACCGACTTTGAGATCATCTGGTCTGATATCTTCATTGAAATCGACGGTAACGGAAACTGGGGATTCTTCCAGCGCAGTGCCGGCGATACCGAGGCAGAGGAATTGGATCACGGCGTATTTTCCGCCGACGAATCCGAAGCAAACGCCTTTTATGCAAATTCTACCTGGTATAACGGTCAACAGTACAGGGTGGTATATGGTGAAGACGGTGTTCTCTATTGGAGGGGAATTTCCTTTTACCGAAATCGCGAAAACAATCAGAATACCAACCTTAATCCTCTGCCGGGGCAGAAGGACATTTCGGAGTTTGAGGGTAACTGGTATGACGCTTCGGCAGGCACAGTAATCAAAATCGACGGCGACGGGAACTGGAGCCTGTCCGAATTTACCGACGGCTCGAAGAGTGTGGAATCAGACCACGGCACATTTGCCTACTCCGAAGAAGACAGCAAAACCTATTACGCATATTCTGCTCAAAACGACGGCGTGCGGTACAAGATGGTTGAGTATGATGAGGGTGTTATCCTGTGGGAGGATGGCATCTATTACCTGAATGACTCAATCAGCAGAGACAATGAATATTACAGCTGGAATGAAGAACGGTATCAGAGATGTGTTGCTGAGTTTGCAGGTATCTGGTATTACGACAAAAGTGATTATTATGCGTCGGAAGATGATGAGTGGTATAATATCTTCATTGTAATCGACAGTGACGGTAACTGGACTACCTATAAAAATGTGTCCGGTGATTCCGAAGCCACGGAAATAGACCACGGCATATTCACCTACTCCGAAGAATTTGGCTCCACCTATTACGCAAATTCTACCAAATATGACGGTGTGCGGTACACTATGTTTGAGCTTGAAAGTGAATCATACGTCACATGGGAAGGCAGAGGCTTTGAGCGCGTTTCAGCCGTGAACAGCGGCGCAGATTGATATATTCCGACAACTTTCTATCCTTGGCAGAGCAGTCTTTTTTCTGAAAGGAGAACAACATGAATAAACAGGTTAAATTTTTGTCCATTGTACTCGCAGCGGCTGTCTGCGTAAGCCTGACAGCCTGCAATGGCACGCCGGAGGGAACGAACAGCAGCATAAGTTCCGAGGTAGGAACGAACAGCAGCAACAGCAGCCCTGATATTACCAACGGGCTGTTCGATAATACCCCTGACGCTGAACCCCCTGAGGACGCAGTATATTATGATTACAGTATGTACGAGGGTCTCTGGCTCAGCGATGACAACAACCTGTACCCTGACACATACATACTGTTTACAAAACAGGGCAGCTGGCAGCTCACTAAAGATGGTGATACGATAGATGAGGGTTATATCTGGTACGAAGAAAACGATGGAAATATTACCACCCATGTCACCAGCATTCTGGGCGGCGCTATTGACGACGGATATATCACCATTGACGGAGACCGCATAAATATCACCACCTGCGGTGACTTCAATTACCTTGACGGAAGGAACGGTGAGTGGCAGAGCGACTACGGCAACAGTTGGAGCGGTAATGGCTTTGTTGATTTCAGCGTATTCGAGGGTCTCTGGTTCAGCACCGAGGATAATCTGTACCCTGATACATACTTACAGTTTGACGCACACGGCAACTGGACGCTCACTAAAGACGGTGAGGATACAGATAACGGTTATCTTCAGTATAATGATGAAGAGGTTAAGATTTATGCCTACAGCAATCTGGGCGGCGCCATAGACGGCGGCTATCTCAGCATGGACGGCGACAACCGCCTTTATATCTCCGGCTGCGGCTATTTCAACTACCTTGACGGACGGGGCGGTCAATGGCAGGGCGACGGCGGCAGCAACCGGGACGATGAAAACCGATGAAATTCCGCGTTAATGCGGTGGAATATCAGATGCATATTGAAAGGAAAAACAGTTATGAGTATTTTAAAAAAAGCTTTTGGGATTTCGGCGGCAGTGGCTGTCTGCATGGGCTTGTCAGCTTGCAGCGGTGCGTCGGAGAAAACGAACAACAGCACAATCACCACTGCAAGTGAAGCTACAACCACAACTGCAAGCGAAGCTGCAACCACCACTGCAAGTAAAGCTACAACCACTGCTGCAAGTGAAGCTGCAACCACAACTACAAGTGCTACCACAAGTGCAACTACAACCACTACAAGTGCCACCACAAAAGCAACTACAACCACCACAAGCACGACTGCAAGTACATCTAAGAGTACCGCCGGTTCCGATAATATCGTTGAGCTTCCCTATGATATTGATACCGTTGGTACGCTAACACGCAACGGAGAGAAGATTAAGGTTTGTATCTGCCACGATACGGAAGCGATATATATCTATCGGGACAATGAAAAGCACGAACTTCTTGACACAGCCATGCTTCCGTTGGATAAGCTCTACGATGATGACTGGGATAAATGGGATATCTGCGAGGTCAACCTTGATGATACTTCCGGTGACAACAACAGCGACCTGACGATATGCCTCGAGCATTGGGATATGACTGAATCAAAAATTAAGTGGTACTGGGAAGAAGGCAAAGGGTTTGTTTATAAACCGGAATTCTTCTACTTCTACGATCCCATCGTGGAATATGATCCGCCTGAGGACGCAGAATATCCTGATTACAGTATGTTCAATGGTCTCTGGAAGGGTGATGGGAACAATCTGTACTTGCTGTTTGATTACGGCAGCTGGACGTACAGTGACGATGGCTATACGTTAGATCAGGGTTATACCCAGTATGACGCAAACGGCGATGCTAAATTATGCAGTATTGTGGAGGGTCCTATTAACGGCAGCTATGTGACCATTGACGGCGACCGCATAAATGTCAACACCATCGGCGACTTTAACTACTTTGACGGCAGAAACGGCGTGTGGGAACGCGACTACGGCAACAACTGGGACGGTTATGAATTCGTTGATTTTACTCCATTCGTGGGACTTTGGCAGGGTGCCGAGACTAATCAGTATGCCGGTGCATACTTAAAGATCGACACTCGTGGAAACTGGACGCTCACTAAAGACGACGAGGAGATAGACAGGGGTTATATTAAGTTTGACTATGAGGAGGAGTTAGATTTCTTAGTCTTCAGTGATATCGGCGGATCTATTAACGGCTGCTATATCATCGATAGCAATGGCGATCTTTATTTCAGCGGCGTCGGCAGTTTCATCAGAATCAGTTAAGCGCAGTTTTATAACGCAGCTTGACCTAACTGACGATGAAAACCGATGAAATTCCGCGTTAATGCGGTGGAATATCAGATGCATATTGAAAGGGAAAATAGTTATGAGTATTTTGAAAAAAGCTTTTGGAATTTCGGCGGCAGCTTGTGTCTGTATGGGCATGTCGGCTTGCAGCACAGGCAGCGGCAATTCGGACTCCGACATTGTTGGAGACGATTGGCGTGTGACAGGCGTTGTGCGTGACAGCGGCACAATCACCCGAAACGGAGGGGACACCAATGTGCTGGTGTGCGTGCTCACAGAGGGAGCTGCCTTCTATTACGATACTAAGGATCAACTTATGTTTGACACTGTGTTCTACCCCACTGAACTGGCGCAAAAGGTTGCCCTTTCAGGCGATGTGTGGGGTATGTACAAGAGCATTGACTTCGCAGATTTGAACGGCGACGGTAACAGCGACGTTACCATGAAGTTTGATGACAGCGGCAGCGAACTCGTGATAGTGTGGTTCTGGGATGCGGAGAACATTCGGTTTGAATACCAACCGAACGAATCGACATTGCCCGGCGCAGAAGAGAGTGCTCAAACCGATATCCTCTATGCCGTTTTCGGCGCCGACAATGTCAAAGAATACCCCATTGAATATACCGGCGCACAGAAAACCGCCGAGGAGCTGGCGCAGGAACTCAGCAAGCTCACCGGACTGGATTTTAACATAACAGCAAGCAAAACCGATGACGGCTGGGTTGTTGACTGGGCGGCGGATTCTTCGCTGATTGCAGGGCTTGATAATCGTGAGCAGAAGGAGGAATTCTTTTTCTTCGACTGTGATTCTCTGAACTGGTTCATGATGGATAGCCTTTGGCGCACCCTGACCGAGAATCTTAACGCCGAGAATATCTATTACACCATGGACGGCGGCAAGGAACTGACCTTTGAGGAGCTGTATCCTGTAAACGAGTTCCCCTCGGATATTCCCTATATGGGTTCGGAATTCTACTTCGCCCATTCCGATGTGCGGGGCGATGATGAAAACTATTATGCCTGCACCAAGGGTCTGTGGAGATTGGACGGCGCGGCAGACGCCGCCAGCATAGAGATGGACGGCTTAGGCGGATTTACCATGTATTATGCCGACGGGGCGGTGGAATCTGTCGGCTATCTTGAATGTGGTGATGAATTAAACAACGGCTGCCTTAGGTATGATATGTATACTGCGGAGGGTGAGCTAATCGTCGGCTTCTATTTCGATTCGGACACCCAATTCCACCTCGTGAACGAAGCCGGATCGGTCTACATGCTGGACGCATAGAGTTATGGATATGGAAGAAAAGAAAATGACAGATGGGCAGTTAGAAGCTAAGCTGAACTCCCTGCATTCTAAGGAAACGAAGTGGAAGGTTCTGGCTATCTGCGCCTTTGTGCTGACGTTCATTTCCGGTGTTGTTACGGGAAATGTACTGGTATTTCTGCTATTTTTGGTAATCATGTTAGTGCTTGGCTGTTTTTGGATTAAGAGAAACAATGAAATTAAAGAGTTCCTTAGCGATAATGTCATCAACGGTGTGCTGGAAGAAGTGTTCGGCGATTCGGTGGAATATAAACCGTTCGAGAAATTAAATCCGGGCGGTGTGGTGGTTCCGTTCCACTATATTGGCTCGGAGGGCGAAAACCATATTAAGGGCGTATACAAAGGTGTGAACTTTGAGCTGGGCGATATCAGGCTTATTGACGAGGAAGAATACACCAATGAAGACGGCGTTTCGACAAGTAAAGTTACCCGCTTAAAAGGTCAGTGGCTTATCTGTGATTTGGACAATGCGCCTGCCTGCAATGTATATGTTTCCGAGTGGGAAAGAAATGACCGCAGTATTATGACAAGCGATGTCATAATCGCAGACGATAAGTTCAGCGAGCGTTTTTGTGTAAGGTCGGATAATCCGCAGGAGGCATACAAAATCCTTACCCCGCAGTTGATGGAGCGTATTTCTGCCGCAGCGGACAAGTGCGAAGGCACGGTCTATCTGTCGTTTCTGCGCAATGGAAAGATGAACATTGCAATGAAGAACGAGCATGAGCTTTTCGAACTGCAGAAAGGCAGGATTGATGTGGAGGCTCTGCACGAGAGATTTCGGGTTGAGCTGAGTGGTTTTGCCGAGATTATCGACATACTATGTGGGGAGGAGAGAAACGTATGACGCTGGAAACTGCTGTTATTCTGCTGATATTGGCTGTGGCAGGTATTGTGCTGACCTTTAAGTTTTTGCGTAAAAAACTGAAACTGCGCATAATTTGTCTTATACTGTTATCTTTGATAGCACTGATTCTCGCCGGATATATCGGTCTTACTGCTATCTTTATTGATGCGGTGCATAATCAACCTCCTGCTGGGTAATCAAAGTATATATAACGCATACAATTCGTAGTAATTGTCCACCGAAGGTATATTTTAATCTATGCAAGCAAAAGGCGGCTGCCGGATATTCCGAACAGTCGCCTTTTGCTATTTAATATCGAATTATGGCTGCTTTGTGGGGTGTGTCCTTTTGGGAGGTTTACAGTTGTACCAACGCTGGAGTGCCCTAACGGCCCCGGAACCGTCACAATGTCCACGCCCTGATTTACAAGGAGCGAGGCGAAAAGTTGACGAAAATTGTAAATGCCATAAAATGGCAGATTGCGCTTATCGCAGAACTCGTTTAGCCAAAAGTACGGCATTCCGTTCTGCATATATGAAGCCGTGGGAGTGAATTATCATTTGCATTACACTTGTGACTAATATAATATAAATGAACAGAGCAGTATCACTAACCACGGTACTGCTCTGTTCTTTACGATGAAATTTTTGGGCTTTTTACAAACACCTATCAAAAATCTCCCCTATATCCCCGTCAATACAAATCGCCCGACTTTGTATTTCGGAGGGGCAATAGCACTCCCCCAGATTTACACAAGCATAGACAGCCTTCGTGTTCTGCGCTGTCAATCTCCAAAACGGGTATTTAATGATTACAGGCGTATTGAAACCAACTCCAAGTTCAAGAAGCAGAATATGTGAATTGCTGTGTTTGCCGACAAAATCCTCGTATCGCTTTGCGGCAGCATACCAACCCTCGTCCTGCACAAATAAATCGTCACAGCGCAGGTTCATAGTCATCGGCGCACCGCATACGGGGCATTTCGGGATAAGCTCATCGGGGAGTTTCATATCCTTTTGAAGCTCTGTCATTTTGCGGACAGCGGCTTCGTTGTCGTAGGTTTTGTTGTGGCAGGCTTTGCCGCATTGCCACAAGCCGTAATCTCCCTGCGTATAGAAAAGCCGCTTTTTATCAAAGCCCGCTTTCTGAAATTGATGGTCAACATTGGTTGTCAGCACGAAATAATCCTTGCTTTCAACAAGCTTCAGCAAGTCGCTGTAAGGCTTTCCGACAGGCGCTTCATATCGGTTTATCAGTATATGCCTTGACCACCAAGCCCAGTATTCTCCAAGCGTTTCAAAGGGATAAAAACCACCCGAATATATATCCGTAATGCCATATTTTTCGCGAAAATCGCTGAAATATCTTTCAAAGCGCTCTCCGCTATAAGTAAAGCCCGATGACGCGGAAAGTCCTGCCCCTGCGCCTATCAGAACAGCGTCGGCAGTTCGTATCTCCTCGGAAAGCCGCTTTATGTTATCCGAGAAGCTCCCTGTAAATTTCGTAGTCTGTATCCTTGAAAACATTGAATATCACCTTAATTCTGCTATGGTTATTTTCCTTGAAAGCCTTTGCCGTTCTTACCGCAATTTCTGCTGCTTTTCTGTTTGGGAAATGAAATTCTCCCGTTGAAATACAGCAAAAAGCAATACTTTTAATTCCCTTTTCCTCTGCAAGCGCAAGGCAGGAACGGTAGCAGGAAGCAAGCTGTTCCTCGTCATCTCTTGTGACATCGCCGCTAATAAACGGACCTACCGTGTGCAAGATATATTTGCAGGGCAGATTGTAGGCTTTTGTGAGCTTTGCTTTGCCGACAGGCTCGGAACAGCCCTGCTTTTGCATAATATCAGCACACTCCAACCGAAGCTGAATGCCCGAAAAGGTATGTATCGCATTGTCAATACAACCGTGACAAGGGCAGAAACAGCCCAGCATTTCGGAGTTTGCCGCGTTGACTATTGCACCGCAGCGAAGCGTTGTAATATCCCCTTGCCACAAATAAATATCGCCGCTTATTGGGTTGAGAGAGGACAAATCCGTTATCCCCTTTATCTTTATTTCAGCTTTCAGATATTCGTCCTGCACCGCAAGAAAATCGCCGCCGATCGGCATAGGTCTGCGGATATTCATAAGGGCGCGGAGCAGTCGTTTTTGCTCTGTTTCCGCTTTCGGGACAGATATTTCCTTATACTGCGGCTGTTCTCGGAGCAGCTTGTTAATGAGGAATATTCGCCTTTCGGATTGCGTCATTTTACACACTCTTTTCTGCAAAACAGGGCTGTCCTGCGACAACCCTGCTTATTTTATTCCGAAACTACGCTGATACGCTTTTGAATATTATTGCCCTTTACTATTTCGTCAACCATTGCTATCGCATAATCCGCATAGCTTATAACGCTCTCGCCCTTGGAGTTAAGCACAAGCTCCTCGCCGCCGAGAATGTATTTGCCTGTTCTTTCGCCGTCTGCACGGAAATCGCCTGCGGGGCTGATAAATGTCCACTTTACGTCATTTCTTGTGCGCAGCTCTTCGAGCGCCTTGCCCTGTGCGGCTGCAAGAGGCTTAAACATATCCGGGAAATCGGGACCGTCCATAACCTGAACTGTATGTTCGGGATTTACATAGAGGCTTCCCGCGCCGCCGACTACCAACAAACGTGTATCTGTTCCCGAAAGCAGATCGCACAGATGCTTGAGAGATGTGGAGTGCTGCGGCTGTCGATGAGGCGTCCGCGCGCC
>CAMEPN010000016.1 GCA_945931735.1 uncultured Clostridia bacterium | reverse complement strand
AGAATAACCTCCGTCGCATTCGCCTGCCGCGTATAAAGACGCTCGCTGTACAGCGCATACATATGCACCGCGAGCGTTCTCGTCGAGGAGAACAGGAAATTGTCCGCGTTGGGTATGGCGGCATAGGTTCCGGCAGTGAAGATAAGCGCCGCGCTCTCTCCGACTATTCTTCCTATCGAAAGCACCACGCCCGACATTATTCCGGGGATAGCCGAGGGGAGAATTACCTTAAAAACAGTTCTGGTTTTCGACGCGCCCAAGCCGAAGCTGCCCTCGCGGTAGCTGTCGGGCACGGCGAGCAGCGCCTCCTCGGTCGTTCTTATTACAGTCGGAAGCACCATTATCGCAAGCGTGATAACGCCGGATATAAGCGAATAGCCCCAACCGAAGCCGATAACGAACATCAGAAATCCGAACAGACCGTATACTATCGACGGAATGCCCGAAAGCGTTTCGGTGGTTATTCTGACAAGCTTAACGAGCTTGCTCCCGCGCTTTGCGTATTCGACAAGGTATATCGCCGAGAAAATTCCGATAGGAACGGCGAGCACCAGCGTCAGCACTACCATTATAACCGTGTTGATTATCGCGGGTATCATGGATACGTTTTCGGCGGTGTATTTCCATTCAAACTGCTCCCACGAGAGCGCGGGTATGCCCTTAATAAGAATGAACCCGATAAGGTAAAGCAGTATACCAACAGCGAACAGCGCCGAGAGCATGACAAGTATCATAAGTACAAGGGAAAGCGGGCTGCGCCTGTATCTGAGCAGCTTCTGCTTCAAGGTCACCTTGTTAATGTATTTTTCGGGAGCAGGCTCAGATATAACAGCCTTTGCGGCAGTTTCGTTCGTCATGATGTCAGTCCTTTCTGCGCTTAAGAACGGAGAAGCAGAGGTTTATTATAAGTATGAACACGAACAGCACAGCGGCGGTCGCTATAAGCGAATCGCGGTGTATTCCCTCTGCCGCGTAGCCCATCTCGATAACTATGTTAGAGGTCAGCGTTCTTATTCCGTCGGTTATGCTTTCCGGGAGCCTTGCCTGGTTTCCCGCGATCATTGCTACTGCCATAGTTTCGCCGATAGCGCGCCCGACGCCGAGTATCACTCCGGCGAGTATTCCCGACTTCGCCGCGGGCAGCGACGCGAAGAATACGCTGCGCTCATGCGTTGCGCCCAGCGCGAGCGAGCCTTCGTAATAGGACTTAGGAACGGCGCGGAGCGAGGTTTCCGATACGCCGATTATCGTCGGGAGTATCATTATCCCCAGCAGTATCCCCGCCGTCAGCATACTTTTTCCCGAGCCGCCGAAAATATCCTTCATCGCGGGCACCATAGCCATAAGACCGAAATAGCCGTAAACGATAGAGGGTATTCCCGCCAGCAGATTAACGGCGGGCTTTATGAAGCGGTAGAGCCATGCGGGGCAGTAATACGCCATGAAAACCGAGCAGAGTATACCTATCGGAACTCCGACGATTATTGCGATACCCGTAACGACTATACTCCCGACGATCATCGGGAATATCCCGAAATACCCGCTCGAGGGCTTCCACTTCATTCCGAAAAGAAAGTCGAATATGCCGATCTCCCTTATCGCGGGAAATCCGCCCGCGAATATGTATATGCAGATAAATACCACCGCGAGGATGGAAACACAAGCGCACAGCGTGAATATCACGCGCATGAATATGTCGGTGAAGCGCTGCTTTGTCATCTGCGGCTTTGCTTTTGTTGTTGTCGCTGTCATTCGGACCACCTTAATTTAACATTCGTATACCTGTAAAAATAGCGCCGAACTTTGTCCGGCGCCATTCCGGGAGAAAACTGTCCGCTGCGGTTTTATGCTGCGGATAGGAAGGGAAGCTTTATCAGCCGAGATCTGCCCAGTTGGTTATCTCGCCGGTGTAGATCTTCATGATCTGCTCGGAGGTGAGGTCGTCAACGGGGTTCTCGTGGTTTACGATGACTGCGATGCCGTCGTTTGCGATGGTCTTTGCGGTAAGACCCTTTTCAAGCTCGGTGTCCTTGAGCGCTCTGGAGCTCATACCCAGGTCGCAAGCGCCCTCGGTAGCAGCGGTAATGCCTGCGCTGGAACCTGTCTGCTGAACTTCAATAACGGTGTCGGGGTTGATCTCCTTATATGCGTCGGCGATCTTCTCCATTACGGGGGATACGCTGGTGGAGCCGGAAAGCGTCAGGCTGCCGGACATTCCCGAGCCTGTATAAGCGCCGTCGTTACCTTCGGAGATGTAGCCGTTGTCGGTGATTATCGCCTGTCCCTGCTCGCTCATGATAAAGGTCATGAAGTCTGCGGCAAGCTCGCTCAGCTCGCCTTCCTTATAGCATACAACGAAGGGACGAGCTACTGCATAGCTTCCGTTAAGTATGTCCTCAACAGAAGGCTCAACGCCGTCTACCTTTATCGCCTTTACGGTGTCATTCAGAGAACCGAGGGAGATGTAACCGATCGCGTCCTTGTTGTCCGCAACGGACTGGAGCACTACGGAGGTGGAGGAGGTTATCTCGGCGTTCTCGGTCGTCATGTCCTCTTTTTCACCCTTGTCGTTCTCCTGCTGGATGCCCATAAGCTCGACGAACGCGCCTCTTGTTCCGGAGCCTTCCTCGCGGGAGATAACGGTGATGTCGTCGGTCAGAGTAGCCTTGGTTTCCTCAGAGGAGTTATCAGCCGCAGCGGAGCTGTCGGATTTGCTTTCCTTAGAGGAATTGTCCGCGGAAGAAGCGGAGCTGTCGGAGCTGCCGTATTCGGATGTTGTTCCGTTGGAGCAGCCCGCAAATGCGGTCAGCATCATTGCCGCCGTAAGTATGGAAATTACCTTTGTTGCTTTCATAGTTGTTTTTCTCCTTAAATTTCGTTTGTTTACTCACTTTCGGGTACGGTCATATTATATGCTACGGTTGTTAAGCCGAAAAGAGGGATAATGTAAAGTTTTTGTAAAATATTTTACACGAATGTTAAGAGAGAAAAATTTACCGCATTAAACCGTGATAAGATGATTTTTTCATTTCAACAATCAACCGAAAAAAGTTGAGTATTTTGTTTTCCATTATGTTTTAACAGATATTCAACCCCTGTTCCCACTTATCAACCGAAGCCTTCCGTTGTTTTGAAAATGCGGAATTTTAACATATTCAACATAGTTTTCAACAGTAAAATCGGGCTTTCCACAATTTCATTTGTTGAAAACTATGTTTAAAAAGTTGGTGAAAACCCGCTGTGAAGAAGTTTTCAACATATAAAAAAGTAATTATTACTGAAATTGACGGAAAATATTATAAAATGGTGAGCAGAAATATTTAACCGGGAGTATAATAATGTCGATTAAACAGAAAATAAACCGTGATTTCAACCGGAACTCAAAAATAAGGTTGAAAGAAAATATAAAAAAACAAGCTGTTAAAACGACTTTTTCACATTTTCCACAGGGTTTTCAACAATTCGGTTGATTTTCAACCGTTTATACTGTCTGTTTTTGCTCTTATAACATAGTTTGGTTAAAAAATAAATAAATTCATGTATAATTTAATACTTACAGCCGATAATGAAGTTGAAAAAGATAAGCAGAAAGGAAAACAGAAAAGTGATAAGAGGAGTTACAAGAAACATAATAGAAATAAACAATATGGACAGCAAATATTTTGAAAGGGCGATCGTTGTGCTGAGATCCGACTGCCCAATTCCCGACGAGGAAACTTTAAGGAGAGAAATGGCGCTCAGCCTTAACGGACAGCCGCCGTCATTTATAAATGCCGCAAAAATAACACAGCGTATAAAAATAGTCGCAGGAGCTGCGGCAGGCGCTCTGATAAGCGCAGCAGTATGCCTTGCGGCATATCAGTTTGTTTAATATTCACATATTGAGCCGTTTATTTTATGAGGATTTGTGCTTGAAAAATATCAACTTTTATGTTATTATAATAAGTGAACTTTTATTTTTCCACACCGTATGTTGAAAATTTAAGATATATCTACTGTTCTGTTTTCAGTAGAAAAAAGCTTATATCATTCAAATTATTAGTCTGTCAAAATACGGGTCTGATGGTATAAAATTTTATCGGGTCATTGTCCGCCGATAATTACGGAATAACGGAATATATATGGAATGGTGAAAAAAATGAACTCTTTGTCTTCTCTTGCCGACATCTACAAATGCGTGGTGGATAACTGCGTAAAGGTGTATGATATCTCCGGCCCCGCGCGCGAGCTGTGGCTCGACCCGCTTGAGCCGGTAAAAATGGAGGGAAATAAAATAACCCTCGCAACAAATGTCGAATTTAAAAGAGAAACGCTCAATAACCTTTATCTCCCGTACATAGAAGAACAGTTCAAGGTGATCCTCGGGGTGCCGATGAAGGTGGAGATCGTTGTCGACAGCGAAATAGGCTCGCCAAAGCAGCCTATCTCCGAAATTATAAACGCAGAGCCTGTCAACAAGGAAATGGATATTATTGACAGGAAGATAACCTATACCTTCGACAACTTTATCGTCGGCCCGTCAAATAACCTTGCTTTCGCCGCCGCAAAGGCAGTTTCACAGAAGCAGCACGAGAAATATAACCCCCTCTTTATATATGGTGATTCCGGTCTGGGAAAGACCCACCTGCTTTCCGCTATTCAGCACGAAATGCAGAAGAACTACCCCGGCATCAACATTATATATATACCTGCGGAAACATTTACGAACGAGTTTCTGCATTCGATATCTGCGAACAACGTCGAGGTGTTCGACGAAAAGTACAGGAGCGCCGACGCCCTGCTGATAGACGATATCCAGTTCATCGCTGGCAAGGAGCAGACGGAGGAGAAATTCTTCCATATCTTTAACGAGCTTTATAATCAGAATAAGGTTATCGTTCTGACGTCGGATAGACCCGCGAAGGAGATAAAGTCGATATCCGACAGACTCCGCACAAGGTTCAGCAGCGGACTTATCGCCGACGTGAAGCCTCCGGAGTATGAAACGCGCCTCGCGATAATACAGCGCAAGGCGGAGCTTCTCCACTTTAATATAAGCGAGGACGTTATCGACTACATAGCGACAAAGCTCAAATCGAATATTCGTCAGATAGAGGGCGTCGTTACAAAGCTCAACGCGCTTTACATGGTTTCTCAGGTAAAGCCCACGATAGCTGTTGCGCAGAACGTTATCAAGGATATCGTGACGGATCATCAGCCGATACCCGTCACCGTCGACAAGATAATCAGCGAAGTCGGCAAGATATACAACATCGAACCCGAGGATATGCGCTCGCAGCGCCGCACAGCAAACATCTCGCAGGCGCGCAAGGTGGCTATATATGTTATACAGGACGTCACCGGGCTTCCCTATGAGGCGATAGGCAACGAGTTCAACGGCAGAGATCATTCCACCGTGGTTTATGCCATTAAATCCGTAAAGGAAGAAATGGAAAAGGACAGCAGCTTCCGCTCCGTTGTCGAGGATATTATTAAGAATATCAAGGCTAATCAGTGATACAGCGTCAATCATAAAATAAAAGCAATTGCTTTAGGAAAGGGATAATTCTTGCTCCTAAATGATTGCCTTTATTTTTGGGGAGGCTGCGGCAAAAAACGGCGTTTTCTGCCCGAATTATCAACATCTTTTTATTGGTTTTCAACATAACGTTGAAAAATCGGAGTTTTTTTCACATTTTACTTTGTTGTCAACATTCGGTGTTGAAAAAATATTCGCTTTGAAATCAATGTACAAGCCGTTTTTCTGAAAATCCACAGTTTCAACTGCCTTTATTATTATTATTATTAAATTTAAATCTTATTTTTTGGTTTGATTTTTCCTTCGGAAAAATTTCGTTTTGTTTTAGAAAGGAGTTTTTATAATGAAATTCAGCTGCCCAAAGGATATACTGCTCAACGCAGTCCTTACGACATCAAAGGCTGCGGCTTCAAAAAGCACGATCTCGGCGCTGGAGGGAGTTCTGCTCCGGCTCGAAGGAGATCTGCTCACGATCACGGGCTACGATCTTGATATAGGAATAAGAACCGAAATACCCGTAAGCGGCGCGGAGGACGGCAGCACGATCGTCAATGCGAAAATCGCGGGCGATATCATAAGAAAAATGCCCTCGGGCGAGATAACCTTCTCCTGCGACCCCTCGAATATGGCGGTAATAGTAAACAGGGACACAGAGGTTTCCGTAATGTGCATGAACGCGGAGGATTATCCGACCGTTCCCTCAGTAAACCCCGAAACCAGCTTCACAATGTCGCAGAAGCTGATTAAGAGCATGATAAATCAGACAAAATACGCCTGCTCTCTCAACGATTCCAAGCCCGCGCTCATGGGCTGCAAGTTTGAGATAGATAACAATATGCTCAACGTTGTCGCGGTCGACGGAATTAGAATAGCGCTCAGGCAGGAGCCTGTTGTTTATGATAATATAGAATTTATAGTTCCGCTGAAGTCGCTTGAGGAATTAACTCATATACTCTCAGATGAAAGTGATAAGGAAGTTACTCTCTGTATAGATAAAAATCAGATATCCTTCGAGGTCGGAAGCTATACCATGATCTCCCGCCTTATCGACGGAGAATTTATTTCCTATAAAAAGCATCTCGAGGGAGAAAGACCTATATGCGCGGAGGTAAACTGCCGCGAGGTCATCGAAATGCTCGACCGCTGTATGCTGATAATAAACGAGAAGAACAAGTGCCCCGTGCGCTGCGAATTTGCGGACGACAGCCTCTCCATGAGCTGCACCACCGCGCTCGGAAAGGTAAGCGACAAGATAGCGATAAAATACAACGGCGACCCTATCGTTATAGGATTTAACGCAAAATACCTTATGGACGCGTTCAAGGCGGCGGATACCGATATGGTAAAAATGGAGATGACGCAGTCCTCTGTTTCGCCGATAATAATTGTCCCCATGGAGGGCAGAGAGTTTACGTTCCTGCTGCTCCCGATGAGATTGAAATAATTTAATACATAAAATAATATAAGTTACTCAAGGAAGGTTACAAATGGAAGAAATAAAAATAGTCACACCTTTTATTAAGCTTGACCAGCTCGTGAAGTTCGCGGGGCTTGCCGAAACGGGAGCCAGAGCGCGCATACTCATTGATCTCGGCGAGTTCAACGTCAACGGAGAATGCTGCACAAAAAGAGGAAAGAAGATAAAGCCCGGCGACGTTATTGAGTTCAAGGGAAAGAAATACAAGGTCGCTCTCGACGAGAACGCCGTTGTCGAGGAAGAAAGCAAGCCCGAATAAATGTATATCACAAAAATGTATATACGAGGCTTCCGCAACATAAAAGAGGCGGAGCTGAATTTCGACAAAAATCTGAATATCTTCGTGGGAAAAAACGCACAGGGCAAGACTAATCTCATGGAGGCTGTTTCCGTCTGTCTTGGCGGCAGCTTCCGCCATGTGCGTTTTTCTCAGTATATCCCCGCAGACGACCCCGGCGCCGACGTCGTGATACAGCTTTATTTCAAAGATGATAATACCGAGCGTGAAAATATTATAGATTATACTATAAGTAAAGGTGTTCTTACTGTAAAATATAACGGGCTGAAAATGAAAGACGCTGCGGAATTATACGGAGTGTTAAAATATGTTGTTTTTATACCGGAACACCTTAATTTGATAAAGGGCGCGCCCGAGCTTCGTCGGAATTACCTCGACGACGTTGCGGTCATGCAGACGAAAACTCACCTGAAAAAGCTCGCGCGTTATAACAAGGGGCTAAAGCAGCGTAACAATATCCTCGCGTTTAACAATACAACAGACCCGCAGGCGCTCGCCGCGCAGCTTTCCGTCTGGGACGGAGTTCTCGCGAGCGAGGGGATAAACGTCACCTACGGCAGGCTCAAATATTTCGCGTTCCTTAAGGAATATGCTTCGGGGATTTATTCAGAGCTTACCGACGGCGCGGAAAAGCTTGAAATGGAATATTACAGTTCAATTTTCAAGACGGACAGTATTAATTTTGATAATGTAAACGAATTGTATAATAAATATATCGACGAGCTGTCAAAAAATCTCGAAACGGAGATGAAGCTCAGATATACGACTGCGGGAGTTCACCGCGACGACGTGAATTTCTTTATCAACGGAATGGCGGCGAGAGAGTTTGCGTCGCAGGGGCAGCTCAGAAGCGCCGCATTGGCCCTTAAGCTGTCCGAAGCGGAAATTATACGCCGAAGAAACAAGACCTGTCCTGTGGTCATTCTGGACGATATTCTGAGCGAGCTGGATTTTGTCCGCAGGGGATATGTTGTAAACAATATTGAAAAATCTCAGGTGTTTATTACTTGTTGTAATATTGAAGACCTGTCCGCGCTGAAAAATGGAAAGACATGGCGGACGGAAAACGGATGCTTTACAGAGGTCTGATATGAAAAATGTTTATCTTTTCCTCGGGGGAGATGTGTCGGTGAGGAGCTGCGATGTCATAGGGATATTTGACATTGAGGAATGCTCCGTCAGCCGAATAACCGCCGATTATCTGAACAAATGCCAGAAAAGCGGGCTGGTGCGGAACGTGTCCGAGGATATGCCGAAAAGCTTTATAGTCTGCTCCGACAGCGTTTATATATCCAATGTTTCAAACGATACGATAAACAAAAGGGCGAAAAACGACATCATGTGATAACCGCCGCCGCGCGATGATTTGCGGCGGTTTTTTTGTACATATTTGTGCGGTGTTTTTTGTCTAAAAAAACAATGCTTTTCCGAGGATATTTAGCCCTCAAATGGATAAAACACTTGAAATTATCGCGATTTTGTGGTATACTATATATAATATATGGTTCATTTAAGATTTACTGCTCAACGGAGGATAAATATGGCTGAAAACGAAAAGGCATTGGACGCGAATTACGGCGCCGACGACATACAGGTGCTCAAGGGACTTGACCCTGTAAGAAAGCGCCCCGGTATGTATATCGGCTCGACGGGCGAGGGCGGTCTGCATCACCTCGTTTACGAGATAGTCGATAACGCGATAGACGAGGCTCTGGCGGGCTACTGCACCGAGATAGACGTGTCTATCCTGCCGGACAACGTTATCCGCGTAATAGATAACGGGCGCGGCGTGCCTACCGCTATAAATCATTCCGAGGGGATATCTGCGGCTACGCTCGTGTTTACCGTGCTCCATGCGGGCGGTAAGTTCGGCGGCGGAGGATATAAGGTGTCCGGCGGTCTGCACGGCGTCGGCGCTTCCGTCGTAAATGCGCTGTCCGAGTGGCTTGAGGTGGAGATACACGACGGTAAGAACGTCCACTTCCAGCACTTCGACCGCGGCGAATACAAGGAGCCTATCAAGATAATCGGTCAGACCGACCATACCGGAACACAGGTAACATTCAAGCCCGACGGAGAGATATTCCATACCACTGTATTCAGCTACGAAACGTTACAGGAAAGGCTGCGCGAGCAGGCGTTCCTCAACGCGGGTCTGAAAATAAACCTGCACGACCTGCGCGACGCGGAAAACCCCGTAAACGAGGTAATGCAGTATGAGGGCGGAATTTGCAGCTATATCGAATGGCTCAACAAAAAGCGCGGGGCAGAGGTGCTCCACCCCGATATAATTTATCTCAGCGGAACGCTGAACGATATCAACGTCGAAATCGCATTCCAGTATACCACCGACTTCAACAGCGAGATTTTCCGTTCCTTTGCGAACAATATCCACACCGGCGAGGGCGGTATGCATGAGATAGGCTTCAAAAAGGCGCTCAGCAAGGTAATAAACGACTACGCCAAGGCTTATAAGGAAAATAACGAGAAAAATAAGGTCAAGAAAAAGTCCGCAAAGAAGGGCGAGGAAGAAAAGCCGTTTACCGGCTTCAGCCCCGAGGCTATACGCGAGGCAATCAACGCGATAATCTCCGTAAAGCTCCCCGAGTGCGAATTTGAGGGTCAGACAAAGGGAAAGCTCGGCAACCCCGAGGTTCAGCCCGTTGTATATAAAATCGCCGTCGAGCAGCTCACCTATTATTTCGAGGAACACCCCGAAACTGCTCAGATAATCATGAACAAGGCGATAAATTCCCAGGCGGCGCGCGACGCGGCAAAGAAAGCAATGGAGGCAAAGCGCAAGTCTATAATGGACAGCAACGGTCTGCCCGGAAAGCTTGCCGACTGCTCCGAAAGCGACCCGTCCAAGACGGAAATTTATATCGTCGAGGGAGATTCTGCGGGCGGCTCCGCAAAGAGCGGCCGCGACAGGCGCTTTCAGGCTATCCTTTCGCTGTGGGGCAAAATGCTCAACGTAGAAAAGGCGCGCGCGGACAAGGTTTACAATAACGATAAGCTGTCGCCGGTTGTAAAGGCGCTCGGAACGGGAATTGCAGAGGATTTCGATATAACAAAGCTCCGCTATGGGCGAGTTGTCATCATGGCAGATGCCGATGTCGACGGTATGCATATCAGAACGCTCATGCTGACGTTCTTCTTCCGCTTTATGAGGCCGCTGCTGGAGCAGGGTCATGTGTATATCGCACAGCCTCCGCTGTTTAAGGTTTCGCGAGGAAAGCAGGTAAGATACGCTTTCTCCGACGAGGAGCGCGATGAGTTTATAGCAGAGCTAGGCGCAGACGGCGGAAAGACCGATGTTCAGCGATACAAAGGTCTTGGTGAGATGGATCCCGAGCAGCTTTGGGAAACAACAATGAATCCCGAAACACGCACGATGCTCCGCGTTTCCGTCGAGGACGCGGCTAAGGCAGACGAGATCATGACTATTCTCATGGGAGATAAGGTTGAGCCGAGGCGCGAATTTATCGAAGCAAACGCAAAGCTTGCGGTAAATCTTGATATTTGATTTGAGGGGTGGTCATTATTTCTAAAGGTCTTTTACCCGATATCGACGAGCTTGAGGGCGGGGAGAAAAATGTCCCCGCAGAGCCTGTCGTATCGTTCAGCTACGACAATACGCTCGACGAAATAGACGGCGCGATGAAAACCTTTCAGCAGCGCTATGCCTCGAAAAAAGGGCTTATTTCCATAATAGCTTACGCGCTGCTCACCTGTGCGGTTATTGCCGCAATAATATTAAATCCGACCTCTGTATTTGCATACGCCGCGCTGCTTTTCTGCGGCTTCGGTTTTGTTTACAGCATTACGGACAAAAAGCGCGCGCGTAAGAAAACCATCGAGGCGCTAAAGGATATGAACCCCGAGGAATATACCGCCGCGATTTATCCCGACAGGATAGAGCTTGAAACGGTAATTAAGCCTAAAGTCAACGAAGTGAACGTCCAGATAGACGAGGACGCCGACAAGGAAATTATTTCCCCGCTGAAAAGCGTATTTAAGTTCGACGAGGACCTTCTTAATTTTACGGAAAACGACGAATCGCTGCTGCTTGTGTTCAACAGGCGGCAGATATACTGCTTTCCTAAGCGGTGCCTTACGGCGGAGCAGGAGGAAAAGACACGCGATCTTCTTACGGAAAAGCTTGAGGGCAACTGACAGAAGGTAGTTTGGAGGAAAAATGGATATAGATTTCAGCCAGGAAAAGCTGCATGATATTGACCTCGAAGAAACGATGAAGCTCTCTTTCATCGAATATTCGATGGCAGTTATAACTTCGCGCGCGTTACCAGATGTGCGCGACGGATTGAAGCCTGTTCACAGGCGTATCATCTACACGATGAACGAGGCGGGAAATACCGCGGACAAGCCGTTCAGAAAGTGCGCATACACCGTCGGCGAGGTTCTCGGTAAATATCACCCCCACGGCGACGCGTCCGTTTACGACGCGCTCGTAAGGCTTGCGCAGGACTTCTCAATGAGATACCCGCTTATCGACGGACACGGAAACTTCGGCTCCGTCGACGGCGACCCGCCTGCGGCTTACCGTTATACCGAGGCTAGACTTGCGAAAATGTCCAACGAAATGACCGCGGACATCAATAAAAAGGTCGTGGATTTCACAACAAACTACGACGATAAGCTGCTTGAGCCTGTTGTTCTTCCCTCAAGATTTCCAAATCTGCTTGTAAATGGAAGTAACGGTATTGCTGTCGGCATGGCGACAAATATCCCGCCGCATAATCTCGGCGAGGTAATCGACGCGCTGCTCATGATGATTGACAACCGCGACGTTTCCGTTGAGGAGCTTATGACCTGCATAAAAGGCCCCGATTTCCCGACGGGCGGCATTATAATGGGTTACAGCGGTATCCGCTCCGCATATTATACCGGAAGAGGAAAGATAATCCTCCGCGGCAGGGCTAATATTGTCGAGGAAAATTCTCATACGAGAATTATTGTTGACGAGATACCGTATATGGTGAACAAGGCGCGCCTGCTTGCGAATATCGGCGACCTTGTCCGCGACAAGCGTGTTGAGGGCATTTCCGCTCTGCGCGACGAGTCGGACAGAAATGGTATGCGCATTGTAATCGAACTGAAGCGCGACGCAAACGCGAATGTTGTACTTAACAAGCTGTATAGCTATACTCAACTGCAAGATACGGTAGGAGTTATCATGCTCGCGCTGGTAAACGGCGAGCCGAAGATACTCACGCTGAAAAATATGCTCGAGCTGTACCTTGACCATCAGGTAGACGTCGTTACCAGAAGAACGAAATATGATCTCGAGAAGGCACAGGAGCGCGCTCATATCCTTGAGGGCTTCCTGCTCGCTATTGATTTTATCGACGAGGTTATCGCGATACTGAGAAGCAGTAAGAGTATCCCAGAGGGCAAGGAGCGCCTTATTGAGCGCTTTAGGAATATCGACGTTTCGCAGACGGGATTTTTCGAGGAGCATACCTACTCGCTCTCCGAGGCGCAGGCTGACGCAATCGTGCAGATGCGCTTGGGCGCCCTCACGGGAATGGAAAAGAGCAAGGTCGAAGATGAACTCACCGAAAAACGCGCGCTTATCAAGGAAATGCTCGAGCTGCTCGCAGATAACAATAAACTCCTTAAGGTTATTGGCGACGAGCTTGCCGTTATGAAGAAAAAGTACGGCGACGAGCGCAGGACTGCTATCGAGCCGGTCAGCGGCGAGGTGGATATTGAGGATCTTATCCCCGAGGAGGACTGCGTTGTTACCTATACAAATCTCGGCTATGTCAAGCGCCAGCCCGTCGAGGTGTACAATATCCAGAAGCGCGGCGGCAGAGGCGTAAGCGGCATGAAGCAGCGCGAGGAGGATTTCGTCGAGAATATGTTCATCGCGTCGTCGCATGAAAATATTCTCTATATCACGAACAAGGGCAATATGTTCCGCATGAAGTGCTACGAGATCCCCGAAGGCAGCAAGCAGTCGCGCGGAATGAATATAGTAAATCTGCTCCAGCTTTCCGAGGGCGAAAGAGTTGCCGCAATGATGACCACAATGGACTTTGCGGAGAATAAGTACTTTATCTGTATCACCAAAAACGGCATGATAAAGCGCACAAGGCTCTCCGAATACAAGAATGTCCGCAAGATGGGTCTGCGCGCCGTTTCCCTCAACGAGGGCGA
>CAMEPN010000015.1 GCA_945931735.1 uncultured Clostridia bacterium | reverse complement strand
AAAATACGACGAGCTTGCTACCAAGATACTTGACGAAGCGGAAGTAGAGGGCACCAAGGCGCTCTATAAGAACGCGGGTCAGACCTATGTTCCCGAAAACACCGGCGCAGCTTCGGGCGAAGCGGCGGAAGGCGACAAAACGGAAGAATCCCTTTCTGTAAGCGACTATCTCTACTCGCTTTCTACCCAGATCACATTCTTCAGTGTTGAGCGTATGATCGACCCCACAGACCAGCTCGACGCTCAGGACGGTATCGTTTATTGACCAAACGGCATAGAGTATAAGAGCATTGCCGCGCGATAACGCTGCGCGGCGATGTTCGGGACTACATTCGGCGGCGAGCCGATGGAGGTACTTTAACAAATGACACACACATTAAGAAAATACCTTAGCAGCCGCGGAAGCGCGCTGTTTATGGTACTCAGTACGATGACCGCACTGATAATTGTGGCGATGGCAATGTATTTTTCCGTTGTTTCGTCGCGCTCTGTCCAGTATGCGGTATTTTATCAGGAGCAGTCGTATCAGTCGGCTGTGTCCATTTCCGACGCGCTCCTTTCGGGGCTTAAGGACGGAACATTTGCCTCCGGCAGCAACGACCTGCTGTCCACTCTGGACGGTATGTCGATCGGCGACACTATATCTACGGGCAACAACGGCTTTGAAAGCCTCGGCGCAGCCAGCGGCACAGGCCGTCAGGACGAGGATCAGGTCGGCGCCTACACCGTTGATATAACCCGTCTTGACGACGAAACAATCGACGACGACGTAAACAAGACCTTCGATATCGCGACCACCACCTATGTGAACGGCGTTGCGGAAACTATCCACACCTATGTTCATATAAAGGTTTCCAGCAACGAAACGGCAGCGAGCACTACTCAGGTTTTCGCTTCTACGGGATATGTTCCTAACGATACTTACCTCGAGGGCGGCGCTTTTGAGACCGACGTGTTCTTCGATAACGAGCATACCGTTATCAACGCTTACGGCGGCAAGGGTCTGAAGTTCTCCGGAAATCTTTACTGCGGCGGCTCTCTGACAATGCACAGCTATATTTCCGAAACAGGAACCGATCCGAGCTTATGGGCTGTCAGAGATACCCTGACCATTGAAAGCGGATGCAACACCGCGATGAACCTTCACGGCGGAGTTGTTATGGTCGGCGGAGATCTTATCGTAGAAAGTAATGCTACATTTACTAATGCGGACATTTATGTAAACGGCGATGTTTATATAAGCGGAACAGGCTTGGGCGCTGTTCAAAATCTGTATGTAAACGGAAACATTTATGTTGACGGCAGCATCTGGGCTTCCCTTAAGAATATATACTGCTCCGATACAACCAAAATATATGCGGGATATATACAGGACAATGCAATCGCAAGCGGCAGCCTAAAGGGTGTTGATGGCATTCTTGTTACGTCCGGTGACTACAAAGGTAATATTGCTTCCAACGCCATAACCAAGCTTGACAAGTGGGACGGAACGGTCGGCATGAGCTATTCCGACTTCATAACCACCCTTGACGAGGCGACAACCACCACTACCTATTATAAATGGGTCATCAACGACGGTATGGACGACGAGGGCAAGACCGACAAGGAGCTTAAGAAGCTCGATTCCTATGTGAAGGAGCTTGACACGGCTTCCGGCACAGATGTTCATAAGACATTCAAGTACAATCTGAGCAGCGAAGGCGAAATAAACGGCATTCCTATGCGTACCTATGTTCAGACCGTAGAATTTGAAAAGGATACGTTTGAGGGCTTTATCGTAGACGATGTTATCTGCGAACAGGGAAACACCTCTACTAACCACATCGCGCTTATCATAGACACGGGCGACGACCCCGACAACGTGTTTACTATTCGCGTGTCTGCTAACCGCGACTATGACGGCGACGGAGTAGACGAGTCCTTCTCGTGGTATCCGTATGAAACATTCAACTCCTCCGTATATATGAGCGTTCTCGTAAAGGGACGCGGAAGCCTTGTTGTTGATATTCCCAAGGGAGTTACCTACCAGGACGAGCGCGACGTCGTGTTCATGCATTACAACTGGTTCACGCTCCTCGGCGGTACTATCGGCAATGCGGGCGGCGTTGACTACTACAACAGCTCGGGCGTAAGAAACGGAAGCACGGGTGCCAAGGCGGCGACATTTATCCACAGCGACTGCTGCGCTACGGGTGATTCCTGCACCTACACCGAAAAGACTACTACCGAGAAGTGCAAGGTCTGCGGCGAAAAGCTTAAGACCGTTACCTGCTCCGTGCATGAGTACACGATAAAGTACTGCCCGAAGTGCAATCCTGACGCGATAAACCGCGGCTCCGACGACAAGCCTACCGCGCTGTGCAACAACAGAGTTGACCGTCAGGCTATCGACACCTATCTTGCGGCAAACTCCTCGATAGCGGCGAATATGGAAAAGGACGACAGCGGAGCGCTTGTTTACCCCACCGCAAACATTTTCCTTGTATCCTGCGACGAGAGTGCTTCGATACGTCTTTCCAAGAAAGCAAACGGCACGACGATCATGCAGAACGCATTCTTCGGCTACATTTACGCGCCGTACATGACCTTTAAGGCATACGGCGACAACGCCGGCGGCGGCTACGTCAGATTCTTCGGCGGTATGACCGTTTCCGACTATATCATCGACGACTCGATGACGTTCCTCTCCTGCTGGCCCGAGAAGCTTCCTACGGAGCTTATGGGACAGGAGTGCTTCCAGAACAAGCTCGACGGCATTGCAAGCAAGGGCTGGAAGATCACTCTCGGAAGCCATTAAGGGGGGGCGTGACATGAAAAAGCTATTTTCAAAACGAAGCGGCTTTACGCTTGTCGAAGTAATTGTCGCGTTCGCCGTATTCGCTATAATGGCGGCTATGGTAATGCAGATAATCCGCCTTGCGATGGTTCAGAGAAGCTCCAATCTTGAGTTGGAGAGAGATCTTAACAAGGACGAGGAGCTGTATGTCAAGACAGACATCAGCACCGATTACGACGCTGCCAGAAAAACGGGCGAGCTGACCTTCGATTTCTCGGGGTCATCGGGTCCCACCATGGCGATAGACTACGAGCTTAAGTCCACCGACGGAAGCAATTCCGCAGAGGGTCTGAACTATGTGGTCGCAGATGTTGATTACAGCGCTTCCGGCGAGAAAAAGCCCGGCTCGGTCGATCCCGGCGGATCGTCGAATTCCGGCTCACAAAGCTCTCGTGCGGACACAAGAATAACCGGTACAAGGGGTATCGACGCGATAAACATTTGGAATATCTTTGAAGATACCTCGTTCTCCGGAGGGACGGATCAGCATCGTTATATATTCCACATGACTGTCGACGGAACAAGCATGGCGGAAGAAGATGTGAGATACTCCCAGATCAAGATGTATTTCTACTCGACCGAAGTCGATGATGTAGCAAGCAAGGTGGAATACACCGATGAGAGCGGAAAGAAGTACACCAAGACGATTTACAAGGCGGCTAATATTCTTCAGGCAGGCTATGTAACGGGCAACCCGGTAAATCTGGCTGCTTATGACCCCGCTAACATCACTTCCAGCTTTGCCGCAAGCGGCGGAAGCTATACCGTTGAAAAGCTTGCGGGAAACGGCATTCGTATCGGTTCTCCTTTCAGCGGAAGCGGAACTCGCTTTGACGACTCCAAGAACATTTTCTTCTATGTAGTCACCGACAAGGAGATATCCACCGCCACGACCTCGTTCGGTCAGAACGCCGTTGCGTCGGGAAGCGGCGCACAGTATAAGGCTTACCCCGTATATGATGACGACGGCAACAAAACGAGCGAAAATTGCATAAACATCTACGGCGCATACCAGTATACCAAGACTTATATTTAACAGGGAGGCGTTACGATGATCACAAAAATCAAAAGAACGCTGTTCCGTAAAAACAACGGCGGCTTCACGCTGGTGGAAGTTATCGTGTCGACCGCGCTTATCGGCATTCTGCTTGTGGGAATGATGGCGTTCATCGGTCCTGCGATGAAAATGATGCAGACGGAAGAGGTCGACAGCCGCGCAAAGACCGTTGCGGAAACGATAGATTCCTATATCAACGGCAGCCTTAGAAATTCCATCTATGTCGCGATGTTCGAGCACTCGGATATGGCTAGAGATATCAACGACATGACAGGAAGCATTTACAACAACACCGCGCTGAACAATATGAAGGATTTCTGCCTTGACACGAATAATATTGCCGTTTACGAGCTGAAATGCCTCGCGATAAGGCGTTTGTACGACTCCAAGCGTCAGGAATTCAAGTATGTTGTCACGAACGAAACGGTGCTTAACAACGACGTAAGGCTTGACAGCAATAAGACCTACGAGGTTTTCGATATGTGCTTCTATGAGGGGCTTTATCCCGAGATAACCCTCAAATGGCTGACAAATCAGGTCGACGATGAAGCGCCGCTTGACCCCGCGGATGTAAAGAATGTCCCCGCGCTGGAAACCTCGGTGAACATCTATACCGATCCGGACAGGGACGGCTCTTCGCTCGCGCTGGTCGGAAAGGGATACATCAACTTCATCAATATCCGCAGCGGAATACTCAACTCGGGCGATTACAAGATCTACCCCGAAACTGATACGACGGTGCGCACCGCAGAAGAAGCGAAAACCCGCTTCAACTATGAGGGCGACACCTTCATTTACTATGTCACCAGAAAGGCGACGTACAACGCAACACCATAATAAAAAAATTCGGGGCGTTTCCTCGCCCCGAAAATTATGCTGAATAAATTGAGGGTCATAAAAGGCCGATGTACCAGTCCATGATGATCGAACCGTAGAGCCAGCTCGCGGCAATGCCGACGGAGAGGAACGGACCGAATACCATTCGGCGCGAGTATTTCACCTTGACGACAAGGTCCTCTTTTATGTAGATCTTGAAGCCGCCCTCGCGCTCGCCTGTGATGTTCTCACGCAATGTCCTGCTGAGAGCAGCCTTGTCGGGCAGACCGTGCCATACGTTTTCGTCGAGAAATTCCCATTCGATATCGGGGTTTCCGTCGCTTATTCCGCCGACGATTATGTCGTCGTGACCCACGGAAACATATCCCGAATCGCGGTCAAGCTGCTCCTGATACCAGTCCATGGCGACTTCCTTTATCTTTTCGGAAATTTCCTTTTCAGCCTTGCGGTCGCGCAGCTTCTTTACCGAGCCGTAGATCGCGCCGAGAAGGATACCCACGAAAAGTGCGGGGAACACCCTGTACCCGAGCAGGAGCGACGCGCCCAGCATGAGCTGAAGATCCCCGCCGCCCATTCCGCCGATAAGCACGAGAATGACGAACAGGACCCCGACGACGCCCATGGAAATAAGGCGCTCATACCATACCGTTTCGGGGAACACGAAGAAAGCTGATACGCCGAGAACGGCAACGGCGATGCTGCACCAGTAGGGAATTTCAAAGTGGTCGATGTCTATGCCGCTGACGCAGATAAGCACTGCGAAAAGCACAAAGGCATATGCAAGCTCCCACGAAAGCCCGAATCTGATGTACGCGAGCAGATAAAGCACCGCGCAGGCCGCCTCGAATATCATGTCCCTCGGCGACACCTTCGCGCCGCAGTAGCGGCATTTCCCGCGGAGGAATATCCAGCTGAATATCGGGAACATATCGTACCACGCGAGCCTGTGGCCGCAGGAAAAACAGTGCGACGGCTCGGTGATTATCGACTGCTTGAGCGGAGTGCGAAGTATCACAACGTTCAGAAAGCTCCCGATCACCGACCCGAAGATAAACACGAACACGCCAAAGACGATTTGCATGACGTCAATCATGTAAGTTGACCCCCTTAAATATATTGTAATAGTATTTTAGCACATTTTATAATATATTTCAAGGGCAAAAATAACCCCGCCGCTTCGGAAGCGGCAAATATCCGGCCTTGGGAGGGGTCGGCGGCAGTACGTTTCGCAGCGTCTGCCGAGCCTAGCCTGAAAGGAAGAAATCAGAAGATGCCAGAGCCTATTGCGAACCTACCTATCGGTAAAATACTCGTTGAGAACGGATTTATCAACAATAAGCAGTTGGAGGAAGCGCTCGAAAAGCAGAAGTCCAGCGGCGGAAAAATGCTCGGCGACGTCATGCTCGAGCTTGGGTTCGTTTCGGAAACCCAGCTTGCGCAGGCGCTGTCGATACGACTTAAGGTGCCCTTCGTCGACCTAGCGTCGGCGCAGATAAACACCGAGGCGGTCATGAAAATACCCGAGAATGTCGCAAGGGAAAAGACGGTCTTTGCCTATGCGATAAATCACAACAGGCTCCTTGTCGCGACGAATGACCCCGTAAACTTCTATGTTTTCGAGGACTTAAAGGTAGCCACGGGCATGGAGATAATCCCTCAGATCTCCACAAAGACCGCTATCGAAGCGGCAATAGGCAGGTTCTATTCTTCGCAGGCGATGGACAACGCCGTGAGCGACCTCGAGAGCGAGCAGATGACCACGCAGGAAGCGCAGCAGGCGGAGTCCGACGCGAGAGTCGACAACGCGCCTATCGTTAAGCTCGTTAATATGATGGTCGAAACGGCGTTCAGAGTAAACGCGTCGGATATTCATATCGAGCCGTTCAAGACGAGAACGCGTATCCGTTACCGTATCGACGGCGAGCTTGTCGAGCAGGATATGAAGGTCCCTATCTCGTTCCATAACTCCATAATCACCCGTATAAAGATCCTCGGCGGAATGAACATCGCCGAAAAACGTATACCGCTCGACGGACGCTTCGGAACGGTCATCGACGGAATAAACCTCGACGTCCGTGTATCCACTATCCCCTGCGTTTACGGCGAGAAATGCGTTATCCGTCTGCTTTCGACGGCGGACGAAAAGACAAGAAAAATTACCGACCTCGGCATGACGGATTACAACTACGAAATGTTCAAGCAGATAATCCGCTGCCCGAACGGCGTTATGCTTGTAACGGGGCCTACGGGTTCCGGTAAATCGACGACGCTTTACGCGACGCTCGGCGAGCTGTCCCAGCCTAACGTAAACATCGTTACGGTAGAGGACCCTGTCGAAAAGAAGATCGACGGCGTAAACCAGTGCCAGATAAACGCCAAGGCGGGCATGACGTTCGCGGCGGCGCTTCGTTCCATACTTCGTCAGGACCCCGATATTATAATGGTCGGAGAGATCCGTGACGGCGAAACGGCGGATATCGCTATCCGCGCGGCTATCACGGGACACTTCGTGCTTTCCACACTTCATACGAACGACGCTGCGTCGACTATCGTAAGACTTGTTGACATGGGCGTTGCGCCGTACATGGTCGCGTCCTCCCTCGTCGGAATTATTGCACAGCGACTTGTAAAGCTGCTCTGCAAATCCTGCAAGGAGGAGTATACGCTGACCGACCCTGCCGACCTCAGGCTCGTCGGAAAGGATAAGCCGGTGCAGATTTGCCGCGTTCACCAGGGCGGCTGCAAGGCTTGCCACGGCTCGGGATATTCGGGACGAACCGCTATCCACGAGATAATCGTAACCTCCAACGACATAAAGGAGCTTATCTCCCGCGGCGCGACTGCCGAGGAAATAGGCGCAAAGGCAACGGAAAACGGCACACGCCTGCTTCGCGACAACGTTGCGGAAATGGTGCTTGCGGGTCGCACTACGATGGACGAACTCGTAAAGGCGACATATACAGTCTGATGACGGCATACAATGCGATAAGGAGAAAATACAGTGGAAGTAAATAATATAATGGACATAAACCGGATACTCGACGAGGCGCGCGACCTCGGGTGTTCTGACCTTCATTTTACGGCGGGACTTCCTCCCGTTGTACGTCTGCATGGTTCGATAAGAAAGCTCGGCGGTTATCCCGACTGCACCGAGCCTATCATCGTAAACATAATCAACCAGATAACGTCCATAAAGCATAAATCCCAGATTTCCAAGGGACTGGACACCGACTTCTCGTATGTGTCGACCTCGGGCTACCGCCACAGAGTAAACGTGTACAGACAGCGCGGCTATCACGCCGTTGCTATCCGTCTGCTGAGAAACGATATTCCTACGCTTGCAGATCTTAGCCTGCCGGCAACGCTGGGCGAATTTTCGCTCGCGCCGCGCGGACTTGTGCTTGTAACAGGCCCTACGGGTTCCGGTAAGTCGACGACCCTTGCGGCTATGATAGACCATATCAACCGCCAGAAGAACTGCCACATAATCACCGTCGAGGACCCTATCGAGTATCTCCACACTCATAAGCAGTCCATGGTAAACCAGCGCGAGATCGGGCAGGACGTCGACAGCTTCGCAGGCTCGCTCCGTGCGGCTCTCCGTGAGGACCCCGATGTTATACTCGTCGGAGAAATGCGTGACTTCGAAACGATCAACGCGGCTGTAACCGCGGCGGAAACAGGTCACCTTGTCTTCTCGACGCTGCATACAACGGGCGCGGCGGAAACGATCGACCGTATAATCGATGTTTACCCCCCACATTCGCAGGGTCAGATACGCTCACAGCTCGCAAACTCAATTGTCGGCATCATCTCCCAGACGCTCGTTCCTACGGCGGACGGCAGAGGGCGCTGCGCGGCTCTCGAGATACTCGCGGCGACCGACGCGGTGCGCTCCATGATACGCGAGGGCAAGATATTCCAGATTCCGACCGCTATCGCGACAGGTAAGAAATACGGAATGTTCACGCTCGACCAAGACCTTGCGCGCCTTGTCCGCACGGGCAAGATAACCGACGAAACGGCTCGTTCGAGATGTCAGGATCCGAACGAATACAAGCGTTTCCTCGAAGCGGGATTCTGATTTTTGTTGTGACATTTACCAAAAACGCGCTGCATATGTGCGATGTTTATGTAACAAATGCACTGTTACATGACTTCCGGAACGAAATCTTCGGCGAAACACACAAAAACTTAACACAAAAACAATCGAAATTTACGAATTTGTGATTTGCCGTATTTTTCGAGCGAAAAACACTTGCAATTTTAAAGCGTTTAGGTTATAATGTAAACACAAACAAAGGCAGAGTATCTGCCGAACTAAATAGGATATAGCCCCGCCGGGGTTATACATAAAAAACTTTTTTTACAGGAGGTCTTTATCATGATAAAGAAGCTTCAGGCCCTGAAGAAGAGAAAGGGCTTCACTCTCGTCGAGCTGATCGTAGTTATTGCTATCATCGGCGTTCTGGCAGCTATCCTGGTTCCTACCATGATGGGTTATGTTACATCTTCTCGTGTAACATCTGCTAACTCTACCGCGGCATCCATGGAGGACGCTATCGAGCAGTTCCTTACCAATGCCGACACAGCAGGTTACGGTATGAACCTGTCCACCACTTCTACCTCTATTTTCAGAATAAAGGTTGATTCTAACGGTTGGCTCGTAAGTGTAACAGACAATGCTGCAGGTGGTAGCTTCAAGAGCAGCACCACTACTAACTGGATCACTAACCCCACCACTGCTATGACTGCTACTGATACAAAGGCTGCACAGGCTGCTTCTGCACAGAACCTTCTCGCTATTACACTGCGCGACCTGTTCCCCGACATCAAGCAGGCTTATGTTTGGGCAGCAGTAAAGGCAGGCAACGTTGAGGCTCTGTACTACACCGGTGACGCAAGCACAGCTGTTCCTCAGCTCGAGACAACATATACTAGCGGCGCTCTTGCTAAGCAGACAGGCGCAGTTGACTGGGCAAACAAGATCTGCGCATGGGACGGCAACACAGCAGGTATCTCCGGCGGTACTACAAATGCTGGGCTGATCGTAGGTACTTCTCCTGCTCTGTCTCTTGGCACACCTACTTGATGATTTGACGATTGATCGTTAAATACTGATTGACACAATGTTCCTCGGCGGCGCAAGCCGTCGGGGAATTGGTGTTATTCAGAGATAATTTCTTTTTTTCCGCCATGCGCTGCGTGCTCGGCAGAAAAAAGGAAATTTGAGATCTCATATTTCTTTGCGGGAGGTTTTATATGATACAGTGTTTACAGAGAATGAGAGCGAAAAAGGGCTTTACCGTTGTCGAGCTTATCGTTGTCGTTGCGGTGATCGGCGTCCTTATCGCGATAATCGTTCCAAATCTGTCCAATGACAACGCGAAAAAAGACGCTAACAGCATGGGCGCGACGGATTTCTATTCCGCCGTTCAGTATTCATTCTCGAAATATTCCAAGTATGAGGCGCCGCTTTCCCTCGACATAAAGTCGGACGCGTCCTCGCTGGAGTACATCGACTATTTCCCCTCGACGAACGGAAATTACCCCGTAAATCAAGTTACCTATATCGAAATGAAAACCGATAAGGACGGCACGATAGAGTATCTGCATCTGGCAAAGACGCTTGAAGAGCTGCTTGCAGACACGTCGCTGACCTATACTAATACTTTCGCGGAGATACTCGCCGACGATATCGCCAGCGTCTTTAACAACAGGACAGGCGCGTACTATTTCGCATATGTGTATTTTGAGGACGCAAGCGCAGCGCTCACTTCCACCACGAACACCGTCAGAGTAACGGTCGCTCACTGCACTACCGAGGATCTTCCAGTCTGCACAACGTGGGACAGCGACTATATCAATAACAACCTCCTCTTCTCCGATTACGGCAAGCTTTCGGGCGGCGTTGTATGCGGAACCTGCTCCGACGCAAAGGGCACTACCGGCGCGTACTTAGGCGATATCGGAACCTATTTCCTGAACAAGGGCGACGCGGTTTAATATTGTTGAACGGAAATTCTCCCGTGCTTCGGCGCGGGAGTTTTTGTGTTTAAACCAACAAAAAGTAGAATGACACGCGGGGGATTATATGGTAAAATATAATCGGAGCACCGCTCATAACAAAAAACGGTCATTTTTTCGGAAAGGGGAGGATACCCATTGTAAAAAACGATAATTCCGAAAGCAGGAGGACTGTCCGCGTGTTTTCGGCGGACGGAGAGCAGATCGGTCTGACGTACCCGAGGAGGGCGTTCGGGCTGGTCAAAAAAGGTCGGGCACTTTTTGTGAACGACTGCGATATTCGTCTGAAAGTGTCCGACGTAAACGATTTTACGGAGGAAACCGAGATGGATAATATAAACAAGACCCTTGAGATAAGCACGGAAAAGCCTGCCCCCGAACAGGAGCAGCCCGTGAACAGGCTTTTTTTCAACGCCCGCGACTGGACTTTCAACAAGGACTGCACCAACAACGTGGGCAATCGGTCGTTCATGCAGGGGCCGGACGGGACGATAGCCGAGGCGTTCATGATCGGCGACTGGCGTTACAACTGGACGGAGATAGTGTCGAAAACGCTGATCCTCCCGAAAAACACCCTGCATACTTTCACGTTCTGGCTCAACGGTGGTGAGAACGACGTAAACGACGAGGTTTGCCGCTTCGAGGTCATTTTCAACAACGACTGGGACAACAGGTATACCTACAACCTCAACCGCAATTTTATCCGCCCGCTGAAAAAATACAACGGGTGGGAGCTTTATGAGATACCTTTCGTGACGGCGGACAACGAGTACACCCAGCTCCGCTTCGTTGCGCAGCGGGCTTATATGACCGTTATGCAGGCAAAGGAGGCTTCCGCGTATGCGGGGCTGCCCGATACCCCCGACGAGTTCGAGGGCGAGCGCCCGCAGCGGCACAACATCGTCTTTGACGACGGGTATCCTACCGACAAATGGTATTCCACGAAAAATCTCCGCGCAAAGCGCATGAAAGCCGAGCAGGAGAATCAGCCCAACTGCGCGGCTGAACCCGCGCGCGGCGGAGCGCGGAGCTTTGGCGACAATTCCGCGGCGAGCATACGCGAATCGGCGCTCGACGCGGCTGTCGGGATACTGGAGGGCGTTGCGGAGGAGCTTCGCGAAAAGGTGAGAGAAGAACTCAACTCCGCGCATATCGCGGACATTGTCTGCGAGGCAGCCGATAACTCCGACGCGGAGGATATTGAGGATATTTCCGAAAACGTCACAAACGCGCTCGAGCATGCAGTTTCCGATATGACCTACCAGCTGACCGAGAAGCTGGACGAGCTTTTCGGCGCGTTGTCCGACCTCTCGGGAAGGCTGACCGACCTCGACAGCAAATAAGGGTCTGTCCATCAATTTAAAAAATTAATAAAACGGCGCGGGGGCAATTACGCTCCCGCGTTTTTTTTGTGATATTGCACATTGAAAAATGAAATTTTAACGCGCGAAATATGCAAAAATATCTTTACATTTGGCAGGAACAGTGATATAATGTAAATATAGTGATTTATTTGCCCGCCGCTACATCACGACAGGCAGGAAAGGAAACGATCATGGATATAAAAATCGAAAAAACCACTGCCCCCAAGGCTAAGCCCACAGATGAAACCAAGCTGGGCTTCGGTCACATTTTCACCGACCATATGTTCGTAATGGAATACGATACGGGAATGGGCTGGCACGACGCGCGCGTTGTTCCCTTCGGCGACATTTCTCTCTCCCCCGCCGCAATGGTGCTCCATTACGGTCAGGAGATCTTCGAGGGTCTTAAGGCTTACAGAACTGCCGACGGAAGCATTCAGTTCTTCCGCCCCGAGGAGAATTTCAAGAGAATGAACATCTCCGCAGAGCGCCTTGTTATCCCGCAGATACCTGTCGAGGACGCATTGCAGGCTCTTCACACAGTGGTAGAGGTGGATAAGGACTGGGTTCCCCACACCGACGGCGCTTCGCTTTATATCCGTCCGTTTATTTTCGCGGCTGACCCGTTCCTCGGCGTTCGCCCCGGCGATAAGTATTACTTCATGATAATCATGAGCCCCTCGGGCGCGTACTACTCCACAGGTCTTAACCCTGTTAATATTTACGTTGAAACCAACTATGTAAGAGCCGTAAGAGGCGGCATGGGCTTCACAAAGACGGGCGGCAATTACGCGGCTTCCCTCGCGGGTCAGGACGAGGCTCACAAGCAGAACTACTCGCAGGTGCTCTGGCTGGACGGCGTTGAGCGCAAGTACGTTGAGGAAGTCGGCGCGATGAACATTATGTTCGTTATCGACGGAGAGATAGTAACCCCCGCTCTGCAAGGCTCTATCCTCAGCGGTATCACGAGAAAGTCCGTTCTCGAACTGTGCCGCAAGTGGGGCATGAAGGTGTCCGAGCGCCGCATCACCATTCAGGAGGTCGCTGACGCATACGACGCGGGCAAGCTCGACGAGGTATTCGGTACCGGCACGGCTGCGGTCGTTTCGCCTGTTGGCCACCTCAAATGGGGCGACAAGGTAATGGAGATCGGCAACAACAAGATCGGCCCGATCACACAGAAGCTCTACGACACCATGACCGGTATGCAGTACGGCAGACTGCCCGACGACATGGGCTGGATCGAGAAGCTTTGATAGAACAAACTATTTGAACCTGTTTCCATAGACGGTCGACAAGCTGCTGCCGCGAAGCGGCAACACATATTTCAAGGTTTACTCAGCCGGGATCGGCGTGTGGCTAATATCTTGTCCGACAAATGAACATCACGGCACCGCATAGCTTTCTGCGGTGCCTTCAGCTTGTCGAAAAAGTCAATTTTGCCTGCGAAGCAGGCTTTTGAAATCAGTT
>CAMEPN010000014.1 GCA_945931735.1 uncultured Clostridia bacterium | reverse complement strand
CCCCAGCGCGGGTCGCGGAATATGTTGACGTTCGGCGCCCAAAGGGTAAGCCCCTTGTAAATGTCCCTGTCGCCGTGCCGCGACGCGGAGTCGTACATTGCGCGCGCCTCGGTCGAAACGACCTCTCCGACGCGGCGGATAAGCTCCCTGTCGAACATCGCGGCAAGCCCTATTGCCTGCGGAAAAACGGTCGCAGTGCCCGCGCGGGCAACACCGTGAAGCCCCTCGTTCCACCAGTTGTATTCGGGAAGCCCGACGCGGGGAACGGCGGGAGCGTCGTATCTTAGCTGCTCCGCCTGTTCGGTGACGGTTAGCGCGTCGGTCAGCGCTTCGGCGCGCTGCTGAGGTGTAAGTTTGGTATCAAGATATTTTTCCATTATTTTTTAAGCTGAAATCCGTTTATCCTTTCTTGGAGAAGCTGCGCCTGACTGCTCATTTCCTCGCTTGCCGCCGCGCTCTGCTCCGCGGTCGCGCTGTTAGTCTGGACGGCGTTGGATATCTCGGACACTCTGCTGCTTATCTGCTCGACGGAATGCGTCTGAAGCTCGCTGCTTTCGGATATTCCGTTAAGCTCGTTTTCGATCGCCATTGCGACCTCTGCCACGCCCTCAAGCGACTTGCCAGTGTTTTCGGCAGCCTCTGTTCCGCGCGCAACTCTTTCGAGGACATTCTTTACGAGGTCGGATATCTCCTTTGTCGCCTCTGCGGTCTTTGCGGCGAGCGACTGTATTTCTCCCGCAACGACGGAGAAGCCCTTGCCCGCTTCGCCCGCGCGAGCGGCTTCGATCGCTGCGTTTATCGCGAGGATATTCGTCTGCGTCGCGATGCCGTCGACGGTCTTTACGATGTGGTTTATCTGCTCGGACGCGTCGCTGATGTCGTTCATCGCGTTCATCATGTTGGTCATGTTTTCGCTGCTTTCCTTCATGCCGACGGCAGCCTTTTCGGACGCGTCAAATGCGGTGCGGACGCTTTCGGAGTTTTCGCGTATCTTCTCCTCAAGCTCAGCAACGGCTTCGTTAAGCTCCTGAACTGCGGCGGACTGCTCGGTGCTGCTCTGCGCGAGGGACTGCGCTCCCGCTGCGACCTGCTCGGAGCCGTTCGCGACCTGCTCGGACGCGCAGCGGATATCCTTTAAGGTTTCGTTGAGGGAGTCGGAAATATTCTCGAGCGCGGTCTTTATCTTCGCAAATTCGCCCGCGTAATCCCCGCTGAGCGAGAAGTTGAGATTTCCTCCCGCGATATCGTCAAGCACTGCGGTTATCTCGTTGATACACATTACATAGCTGCGCAGACGGTCGGCGGTCATGGAGAAGCTTTCGCTGAGCGCGCCTATCTCGTCCTTACCGCCGTTTTCGACCTCGACGTCAAGCTCGCCGGCGGCGATCCTTTTTGCGGCGTCATTCAGCCTGCGGAGCGGGTTTGTCATTTTTACGGAAATAATGAACGCGAGCAGCGAGCCGATAGCTATAACTATTACCTCAATGACCACGCTTGCGATGATGATTATGTTGCGCTGCGTGCTTATTTCGCTTTCGTCTACGGTGAGGACAAGCTTCATGCTGTTGTTAAGGGAGGAGAATACTGCCTTCTTGCTCACGCCGTCAAAGGAGATGTTTATGCCGCTGCCCTCGGAGGAGCCGTTATCCAGCTCGCCGATAAGCCTTGTCATTCCGCCGTCGGTGTTCACCTCGTCAAGGGAGGTGCCGAACGCGATCGTATCGTGGTACATAACCTGTTTTTCGTCGTTGAGAATGAATGCCGACAGCGTTTCGTATTCGTCGGACTCTGCCGCCATTTTCTCGATAAAGGTGAAGTCGATATCCATGCCGACGATGCCTAGGTTCTCTCCGTTTACCGTCAGCGGGACAACGTAGGAAATCATGTAAACGCCGATGTTCTCGTTGAGATAAGGCGACATCCAGATCGGCGCGCCGTTGTTTACGGGAATGTAATACCAGCCGACGTGCGCCATATCGTTCTTGTCATAAATGCTGAAATCCGTCGGGGTCACGCTCTGGAACTGCTCCTCGGTGCTGTTTCGGGTGAAGAATATTCCCGATGTCGGGTCGGTGAAGTCGGGGTTAAATCTTATGTAAGCGGTTATCGCGCCGTTGGTGTTTGCGGCGGCGGTCATGAAATACTGCTTGAAGTTTTCGGCGTATTCGGTGACATACGAGCTGTCGGTCTTGAATTTGCTGAAATCTCCAAGGCTTGCGAGGGCGTAGTCGGCAGCGGTGTCAACCGACTGCTCTACGGTCGTAAGGTAGGAATTTATTTCCGAAGCGGTATTCGAGCACGCCGACGACAGCAGCTTGTTTGAGTCGTTGATGATGGCGTCCTGCGACATTTTAATACAAAAGCCGCCCAGTACAAAGCAGCCTATTCCCGCGACTGAAATGACCAGCGCGGTGATTTTCGATCTGATTGTTTTCAAGTTTATCCTTCTTTCCTGTCGGCGGCAAAATAAGACAAGACCGCCGTATTTAATAATATTATACAACAAAATTTCATTTGTTTCAACCATAAACAAGAGGCGTAAGCGTAAAAATCAAGTATATTTTTTTGTTACAAATGACGGTGAAAATCAACACTCACTATGTGCCGCAGATATGAAAAAACTATTGCAATAAATTCCATTTTATTGTATAATGAAACAAACCACCGAAAAGGAGCTGATATTTTGCCTGAAACAATACAGGATTACAAATGCCCGTGCTGCAACGGCTCGATAGCATTCGACAGCGGGCTTCAGAAGATGAAGTGCCCCTACTGCGGCACGGAATACGATATGGAAACGCTCAAGGAGCTTGACGAAGGACTTTCGGAGGAGCGCCCCGAGGATATGCAGTGGGACACCGACGGCGGCGAATGGCAGGCGGACGAAACGGGCGCGCTTCGTTCCTATGTCTGCAATTCCTGCGGCGGCGAGATAGTCGCCGACGAGGTGACTGCCGCGACGAGCTGCCCGTTCTGCGACAGCCCCGTTGTGCTAACCGACAGGCTTTCCGGCTCGCGCAGACCGGATATCGTTATCCCGTTTAAGTTCGACAAGGAAGCTGCGAAGCGTGGGCTTGCAGAACATCTCAAGGGCAAGAAGTTCCTTCCAAAGGCGTTTTCGTCGTCCAACCATATCGACGAGATACGCGGCGTTTACATTCCGTTCTGGCTTTTCGGAGCGGACGCCGACGCGGATATGCGCTACCGCGCGACAAAGGTGCGCAGATGGAGCGACAGCAACTATTACTACACCGAAACGAGCTATTTTGCCGTATTAAGAAGCGGCAGCCTCGGCTTTGACGACGTTCCCGTAAACGGCACAACGAAGCTTGCCGACGACCTTATGGAGTCGATCGAGCCGTTTGAAATGGACGGAGCGGTGGATTTTCAGACGGCATATCTGGCGGGCTACCTTGCGGATAAATACGACGTTGACGCGGAAAGCTCCGTTTCCCGCGCGAACGAGCGCGTTAAGAAAAGCACCGAGAATGCTTTCCGAAGCACCGTTCAAGGCTACACGACGGTAACGCCGGAATTTTCGAGCATTCGCCTGCACAACGGCAAGGCGAGATACGCGCTCCTGCCCGTATGGATACTCAACACCACATGGAACGGGCAGAAATACACCTTTGCGATGAACGGTCAGACGGGAAAATTCGTCGGCAACCTCCCGACGGACAGAGCGGCTTTCTGGAAATGGTTCGCGCTGTTCACGGTCATTTTCGGGGCGGCGGCATACCTTATCGGGCTGCTGTTCTGGCTGCTGTAAGGAGGGTGCGCGATGAAAAAACGTTTTTTATCCGCATTTTTTGCGGCGGTCATTTTTGCGGTCTGCTCGGTCTGTGCGTCTGCGGCAGACAGTGAGCGCCTTTGCGACTTTGCGGGAGCGCTAAGCGCGGGCGAGGCGGAGGAGATCTCCGCGAAGCTTGACAGCGTAAGCGATGAGCTTGGAATGGATATAGTCGTTGTCACCGACAGCGATATTGAAGAGTCCCCCGTGGCTTACGCGGACGATTTTTACGACTATAACGGCTACCGCGGCGACGGGATACTGCTCTTCGTGGATATTTCGGGGCGCGACTGGCATATCTCCACAAAGGGCTACGGAATAACCGCCGTGACAGACGCGGGGCTTGAATATATGTCGGAACAGTTCAAGCCGTACCTCAGCGAGGGCGACTACTACAAAGCGTTCGGCGTTTTCGCAGACCTGTGCGTTGATTTTGTTGATCAGGCGAGAAGCGGCAGACCTTATGACTCGGGAAATCTCCCGAAAGGCTCCGTTCCGCCCGTGCTTATCCCGATAGCGATAGGCGTCGGCGCGGTAATTGCGCTCATCATCTGCCTTGTATGGCGGGCTCAGCTCAAGTCCGTTCGCGCACGGTCGTCCGCTGTTGATTATGTAAGGAGCGGGAGCTTCAACGTGACCCGCAGCCGCGATATATTCCTCTATTCAAAGCTGGAGCGCCGCGAAAAGCCGAAAGACGACGGCGGCTCGAGCACGCACGCCTCCTCTTCCGGCTCGGAGCACGGCGGAGGCGGCGGATCGTTCTGATAAAATATTTAAGGCGGCAGTCCGACAGCGGGCTGCCGTTTTTTATAGGAATTTTTAAAAAATTTCAGTCTGCCTATTGACAAACAAGAAGATGTATGCTACAATAACTGTACTAACACAATTAATACAGATAATACAGCAAAGGAGGACGGCAATGCTTAATATAAGGCTGGAGGGAAAGCTCCCGATATACGAGCAGCTTTATAACGGCATATCGCGGCTCGTTACATCGGGCGAGCTTTTGCCCGACGAAAAGCTCCCCGCGGTGCGCGAGGTCGCGAAGCAGTTCGGGATAAACCCGAACACGGTGCAGAAAGCGTATGCGCAGCTCGAGCAGGCGGGGTTCATTTATTCCATACCCGCGAAGGGCAGCTATGTTTCAAAAGGGAGCGGCGCGGCTGCCGCTGCGAAAAAAGACGCGCTGAAGCGGACGGAGAAGGAGCTTCGCAATGCGTATGCGGCGGGAGTCGGGCTTGAGGAGATAAAGTCGCTTGCCGAAACGGTCTGGTCGGGCGGCGGAAAGGGAGGAAATCATGATTGAGGTCAGGAATGCGGTCATGCGCTTTGACGACAAAAACGCGCTCGACGGGATAACGCTTTCCGTTCCCGAGGGCTGCGCCTATGGCCTGCTCGGGTCTAACGGCGCGGGAAAATCCACGCTGCTGCGTCTGCTTTCGGGTATATACAGGGCAAATTCGGGCGAGGTCAGGATAGACGGCGAGGAGGTATACGACAACGCTTCTGTAAAAGAGCGAGTGTTCTTTATCAACGATGAAACGGTGCAGTTCAACAACATGACCCTAACGGAGATGAGGGATTATTATAAGCGGTTCTACGGCAGCTTTTCCGAGGAGCTGTGGCAGAAGCTTCATTCCGCGCTGGAGCTCCCGCTGAAAAAGCGGCTGAACACGTTTTCAAAGGGAATGAAGCGGCAGGCGGCGGTCATATGCGGCATTGCGTGCAGAACGCCGTATCTGTTCCTCGACGAAGCGTTCGACGGGCTTGACCCGACGATGAGGATAATCGTCAAGCAAATGCTTATCGACGCGATGGTCGACAATAAGCTGACCGTTATATTCAGCTCGCACAATCTCGGGGAGATAGACGAGTTCTGCGACAGGGTAGGGCTTCTCCACAACGGAAAGGTCGTTTTCGACAGGGAGCTTGACAGCGTAAAGGGAAGCGTTTTCAAGATACAGACCGCGTTTGAATCGCCCGTTACAAGGGAGCAGCTTTCCGGCGTGGATATCCTGCACATGGAAACCAGCGGCAGCGTTGTCCACATAATAGCGCGCGGCGACCGCGAGGCGGTGCGTGCGGCGGTGGAGAAATTCTCCCCGAAGCTGTACGACGAGATACCGCTTTCGCTTGAGGAGATATTTGTTTACGAAATGGAGGTGCTCGGCTATGACAGCTCAAAGCTCGGCGGTTAAGCCCGCGGTGTTCGCGAAGTTCGGCGCGTATTTCGCCTGCAAGCTGAAATTCCTGCGCCCTAATATAATAATGAACGGTATCCTTGCGCTGCTTTCCTATCCGCTCGCGTTCGGGCTGCTTATTCCGTTGAGCGCTGCCTGCGAAAAATATTATGAGCTTGCGGATCAGGGCATCGACATATACATGGATTCTTGGGCATTCACGGCGCGTAATACAATGAATCAATGGAACGATATTGCGGTCACCGGTATGGTCATCGGGGCGATATGCCTTGTTCTGCTGTTCGTGTTTACGCTTGTGACAACGGTGCGCGGGTTCAGATACCTTTACGACAAGACCTATGTTGACATGGACTATTCTCTCCCGATAAACGGGAATACCCGCTTCTGCGCGGACACCCTCGCGGTGCTGTCGGCAACGATAGTCCCGCATATTCTGTCCATTATGATCGGTATCATTTTGATAAATTTCATCAATTTTGACGCATTGTTCTCCGCTGAGGAGTATACCTGGCTCATTACGCAGTATATGTTCACGGGGCTATTCTCCTGTGTAATGCTTGTCGGGCTTACCATGATGATGCTTTCCTTCTGCGGGAAAAAGGCGGAGGCTTATATTTACCCCGTCCTTATCAATATCGCGATACCGTTTATCCATACGCTGTGCGTATATATCGTGCAGAACAACACCTACGGCGCAACATGGGATTATTCGTTCAGAAGCGTGCTTCAGATAGGCGTTACCTCTCCGGTGGGAATGGTGCTTGCGTCCTTTATTCCCGTGCTCAACGCCATGGTGCCGGACGCGCTGCCGGTATTTACTCCGGAATACGGAATATCGGCGCTTGTGTTTACGCTGATATTCTTCGCGGCGGCATATTTCCTTATTAAATACCGCAGGAACGAACGCGTCGGCAGCCCGTATGTTTACAACTCTATGACATATATTATTCCCGGGGTCATTATTTTCGCTGTCGCGCTCCCGATATGCGAGCAGATTTTTGACAGCCTGAAGGACGGAGAATCTCCTGCGGGCTGGCTTATCGGGCTGGTGATATCCACATTTGTGTTATATGTAATCATGGAGCTTATCAGCGGGAAGAATTTCAGAAAATTCCACATTACGGTTGCAAAATGGGCGGCGACGGTCGCGGTGAGCGCGGGGATAACCTCGGTGCTGTTCTTCTCGAACGGATTCGGCGCGGCTTATTATGTCCCCGACGTCGGCGAGGTTGCCCGCGCTTCCGCAAATATTTACGGCAGATACCCCAACGTTTCGAACAGCAATTACCACATTCAGGAAACCGACGACGAGGACGTTATCCGAATTATCACCGATATACACAGCGATATACCCAAGGAAGCGGTCGACACCGACGAAAACAGCGGCTGCTTTGTTAATATAGAATATATCCTTAAAAACGGCTCGTCCGTATCGCGGTTATATTGGGTATCGCGGGAGCAGTATGCGGAGTTTATCGAAAGGGCAGTCACTCCGAAAACATTTTACGACAATACCGTGAACAATTTACTGTATGAGCAGGCAGACGGCTGTGACGAAATAGGCGCGGTCACTGCTTACAGCTCCAGCAGGCAGTCGGTCACAGACACGAGCGGGCTTACCGTAGATGAATTTCTGGGGGCAGTTGAAAAGGACAGCGAAAAGGTGACTTCCGACCTTTTGTACAGCGCTGCCGGGGAGTACGAGATGTATATTTATCTGTCCCTGTCGAGAAAGAACGGCGGCTCTTCGCAAATCGGATTGCAGATATATTCGTGGATGGACAATACGCTCTCGCTGCTGCGGCGGTACGGCGCTGATATAGGCGGCGGTATTGATGTGAGCGAATACAAAGCGGCGTATATCGTAAAATTCGACGGAACAAACGGCTATAATTATTATGTAGACGATATCATTGCGCTGTGCGACGGAGTGACCGAGCAGTCAGTGGACGACCCCGAGTATTACGGCGGCGACAAGTATGTTTACACCGTCACTGATTGGTACAGCTTCGGAAAAGCTGACATCACCGACAGCAGGATCGCGGAGCTTGAAAAGGGCGCCTGCGCGGTATCCCCGTTTACAACAGAAACCGCGTACCTGCTCATACTGACCAAGGCGGACGGCTATTATGGTTTTATCGGCGGAAATAAGGAATACGTGGAGCGCTGGATATCCGAGGAATATTATGACCTCGCTGAGGAGGTATATCGGGACTATCTCCTGCCCGAAAGCGCTGTGAACACGCCGCAGGCTTTATGAATAAAAATCGACCGCGCATTATTTTGCTCCGGCATGGCATAATATCATCGAGGTGATATTATGTCGAAACAGGGAATGAAACGTCCCGAATATCATAAGGAACACAATGACACGGCACCCGTGCCGGAGCTTCAGGGCGCGGCAAAGCACACCAAGCAGCGCGCCAACCCGATAATCGCGGGGACAAAGCCGCCCTCGCAGAAGGTATGGCACAGCGAATCCTTCGGGCTGGTCGATAAGGAAAAGCCTATTTCCGACGTTTATCCGGAGATTGATACCGACCTTGCGCGGGATAACCTCGAGAATGACATCACTGCTGCCGACATTCAGGATATGTAAAAATCAAGCCGCGCCCGAAAAGCGCGGCTTTTTCTGTATTTTTTTATTAAAAGCCCTTGACAAGCGGAGAATATTGTGTTATAATTGTATTACCTCGAATGGGGCTTATTTTTTTGTGCGTTTTTTCGCATATCCGCCCCGTTAAATCCGCAATTCCGCGGCTGAGGGAGGCAATAATGCCTGAAAAGGCAAGAAAATAGGAGGTGCCGAAAGTGAGAGTAAAAATTACACTGGCGTGTACAGAATGCAAACAGCGCAACTACAACACCATGAAGAACAAGAAGAACGACCCCGACAGACTTGAAATGAACAAGTACTGCAGATTCTGCAAGAAGCATACTCTTCATAAGGAAACCAAGTGATCATAAGGAGGATTCAAGATGGCTAAAGATTTAGAGCTTGAAAAGAAATCTCCCGTTGATGCTTCCGAAAAGAGCGCAGACGATTCTGCAAAAAAGCAGAAGAACGCAAAGGACGAAAAGGCTAAGAAGAACTCAAAGTCCGGCAAGCCCAAGAAGTCCATTGTGAAGTATTTTAAGGACGCAAAGTCCGAGTTCAAAAAGGTAGTATGGCCCACACCGAAGCAGACAACACGAAACACCGTAGTTGTTATCATAACCTGCGCGCTCGCTGCGCTGTTTATCTTCGGCGTCGACTCGCTGTTCGGCTTGCTGAACAGACTGATACTGGGCTGATGCGTCAAGGGGGTAAATAATGGCTGACTCAGAAGCAAAGTGGTATATCCTTCACACATATTCGGGATATGAGAACAAGGTAGCGGCTGATATCATGAAGGTCGTTGAAAACAGAAATCTTCAGAACCTCATCGAAGATGTTGCCGTTCCCACCGTAAAAAAGACCGTCACCAACGACAGCGGCAAGACCGTTGAAACCGAGGAAAAGGTCTATCCCGGCTATGTCTTCGTAAAGATGGTAGAAACCAACGAGTCGTGGTATATTTGCAGAAATACCAGAGGAGTTACGGGCTTCGTCGGCCCGGAATCCAAGCCTACCCCTCTCAGCGAGGACGAGGTAAGAAACCTCGAACATACCTCTAAGGAAACCAAGATATCCTTTGAGGTCGGCGATAACGTCAGCATCAAGCAGGGTCTGCTTGAGGGCTTTGAGGGCGTCGTAAGAGAGATCGACCCCGAGAAGCAGACCGCAGTTGTAGATGTCTACAATATGTTCGGCGAGGCGACCCCGACAACGCTTGAAATTGCTGCTATCCGCAAAATTTAATTCTTCTAGTTTTTATATGGAGGTTGATTGACATGGCACAGAAGGTTACAGGATTTATTAAATTACAGATTCCTGCCGGTAAGGCTACACCTGCTCCCCCTGTTGGTCCTGCACTGGGTCAGCACGGCGTTAACATCATGGCGTTTACCAAGGAATTCAACGAGCGCACAAAGGATAAGGCAGGTCTGATAATCCCTGTTGTTATCACAGTTTACGCAGACAGAAGCTTCACATTTATCACCAAGACTCCTCCCGCAAGCGTTCTCATCAAGAAGGCTTGCAAGATCGAGAGCGGTTCCGGCGTTCCCAACAAGACCAAGGTTGCAAAGATCACCAAGGCTCAGCTTAAGGAGATCGCTGAAACAAAGATGCCCGACCTGAACGCTGCTAACATTGACACAGCAATGTCCATGATCGCAGGCACGGCTCGTTCCATGGGCGTTGAGGTAGTTGACTAATATATTCGTGGGAGGATTTTTCCGTTTGACCACAAGGAGGATAATAAATGAAACACGGTAAGAAGTATATTGAAAGCACCAAGCTCGTTGATTCTTCCAAGGTTTATGAATCCAACGAAGCTTTAGATTTAGTTTGCAAGACCGCTAAGGCTAAGTTTGACGAAACTGTTGAGCTGCATATCCGCCTCGGCGTTGACTCCCGCCACGCTGACCAGCAGGTTCGCGGCGCGGTTGTTCTTCCCAACGGCACAGGTAAGACCATAAGAACTCTCGTATTCTGCAAGCCCGAGAAGGAAGCAGACGCAAAGGCAGCAGGCGCTGATTACATCGCTGACAACGACACAGTTGCAAAGATCAACGGCGGCTGGATGGACTTCGAGGTCGTTATCGCTACTCCCGACATGATGGGCGTAGTCGGCAGACTCGGTAAGGTTCTCGGTCCGCGCGGACTGATGCCTAACCCCAAGGCGGGCACAGTAACACCCGACGTTGCTAAGGCTGTTCAGGAAGCTAAGGCAGGTAAGATCGAGTACCGTCTTGACAAGGCTAACATCATTCACTGCCCCATCGGCAAGGCGTCCTTCGGCGCAGAGAAGCTCGACGAGAACTTCAACGCTCTTATGGAAGCTGTTGCTAAGGCAAGACCTGCTGCGGCAAAGGGTCAGTATATCAAGAGCTGCACAGTTTCTTCCACAATGGGACCCGGCGTAAAGGTAAACACCACTAAGTTCGGTGTATGATTGACCGCCGATAATAAGCGTAAAGAACCGTCCGATTTTTGGGCGGTTTTTTTGCGTTTATGGTAAGATAGTGCATAAATCGGGGAGTATTTTGCTATTGAAACGCGTTTTTTTGTGATAAAATGATATCGTAAGGACGGCGCGTGCAGCCGCGTATCATAAGTGAAAAGGAGAAACCTCAATGAAATATACAAACCCGGTAGTTAAGGGCTTTTATCCCGACCCCAGCGTCTGCGAGGCGAACGGGAAATATTACCTCGTTTGCAGCTCGTTCCAGTATTTCCCGGGCGTGCCGCTGTTCGAGAGCGACGACCTTGTAAACTGGACGCAGATAGGCCATGTGCTCACGCGGAAGTCGCAGGTCATGCTTGAGAAGATAAACAGCTCGGGCGGCGTTTTCGCGCCAACAATCCGCTTTAATAACGGCAGATTTTACATGGTGACTACCAACGACACCACCCACCAGAACTTCTACGTTTACACGGACGACATTTACGGAGAGTGGTCTGACCCGATATATGTCGATCAGGGCGGCATTGACCCGTCGCTTTATTTTGAGGACGGACGCACCTATTTTATGAGCAACGGCGCGGACGACGAGGGAAAAGGCGGCGTTGTCCAGTGCGAGATAAACATTGAAACGGGCGAGAAGCTATCCCCGAGCCGCTGCATATGGCAGGGGTCCGGCGGGCGCTACCTCGAATCGCCTCACCTTTACAGGATAAACGGAACGTATTATCTCATGGCGGCGGAGGGCGGAACGGAGTACGGCCACATGATAACCTCCGCGCGCGCGGACAGCGTATGGGGACCGTTCGTGTCTAACCCGCACAATCCGGTTGTCACCAACAGAAACAAGGCTCCGTTCATCATTCAGGGAATAGGCCACGGCGACCTTATCTGCGATAAATACGGCGACTGGCACATTTTATCGCTCGGTTTCAGGCAGATAGGGATATGGATGCCGTTCCACAACCTCGGGCGCGAGGTGTTCCTTATGCCGGTAAAGTTCGGGGAGGACGGCTGGTTCTCGGCGGGAATTGACGGCACCTGCGACGAAAGCTATGAAATAAAGGGCGATTTTGAGCAGCGCAGGCAGTCGGTATACACGTTTGAGAATACCTCGTGGGACAAGGAGTGGTGCTTCCTGCGCCACCCGCATGAGGAAAATTATGAGCTGACGGAAAACAAAGCTGTGCTCCGCGGTACGGACATAACGCTCGATATGGCAGACTCTCCGACGTTTATAGCAATAAGGCAGCGCGACTTTGTCGGCGAGCTTTCCGTAAGGGTCAAGCTTGACGGCGGCGAAGCGGGCGTGACCGCCTATATGTGCGAGTCGGAGCATTATGACGCGGCGATAAGGAGCACGGAACACGGCTTCGAGGCGGTCGAGAAGCTGAACATCGGCGACATAAAGCACGTTCAGACCGCAGTTCCGCTGGAGAGCGGGGAAGCGGTGCTGAAAATACGCATGGACAACTTCGGATATTATTTCTCCGCTGTCACCGAAAAGGGAGAAACTTCACTTGGCGGCGCGCAGTCGAAATACCTCACGAGCGAGGTTTCGGGCGGATTCACGGGCGTGTTGCTCGGGCTTTACGCGGTCGGAGGAACGGCTGAGTTCAGCGGGTTTGAGTATAAACTGAAATGATTTTCGCCGCACGGGTGCAATGCCTGTGCGGCTTTTTGTTGACAACAGCGGCTCGATGTGATATAATATTTAGGGCAGCACAATGTTTTCGGTGCCGCGGTTTTTCGGCGGAAGAGCATGACTGCTGCGCAGATATACGGATATTGAAAGGGAGAAAAACATGGGCGGATTTTTCGGAGTTGTTTCGGGGGAGAGCTGTACGAACGACCTTTTTTTCGGCGTTGACTATCATTCTCATCTCGGAACGCGCAGAGGCGGTATGGCGGTTTACGGCGAGGACGGGTTCAAGCGCTCGATACACAATATTGAGCACGCGCCGTTCAGGACTAAGTTTGAGGACGACCTTGACGAGCTTGAGGGTCACATAGGCATCGGCTGTATTTCGGACAACGAGCCGCAGCCCCTGCTTGTAAAATCCCACCTCGGAAGCTACGCGATAACCACTGTCGGTATAATAAACAACATCGACGAGCTTGCGGAAATGTCGCTCAACAACGGATTTTCTCATTATCTCGAGATGAGCAGCGGCAGGCTCAACCCGACCGAGGTAGCCGCGTCGCTAATTAATCAGAAAAAAACCATCACCGAGGGCATACGCTATGTTCAGGAGGTAGTGAAAGGCTCGCTCACGATGCTGATAATGACTCCCGAGGGAATATACGCCGCCCGCGACAGAATGGGCAGAACGCCTGCTGTTATCGGAAAAAAGGACGGCGCGCGCTGCGTTGCGTTCGAGAGCTTCGCCTACCTTAACCTCGGCTATACGGACGAGCATGAGCTTGGCGCGGGGGAGATAGATTTCATCACAAAGGACGGCTACGAGGTGCTGCAAAAGCCGCAGGACGAAATGAAGATATGCACGTTCCTGTGGATATACTACGGCTACCCCACCTCGTCGTATGAGGGTGTAAATGTCGAGCAGATGCGCTATCGCTGCGGAGATATGCTCGCGGCGAGGGACAACGTAACGACGGATATAGTCGCAGGCGTTCCCGACTCGGGAACCGCCCATGCTATCGGCTATGCGAACCGCTCGGGAATACCGTTCGCCCGCCCGTTCATCAAATACACGCCGACATGGCCGCGCTCGTTCATGCCGACAAACCAGACAAGGCGCAACCTTATCGCAAAGATGAAGCTGATACCC
>CAMEPN010000013.1 GCA_945931735.1 uncultured Clostridia bacterium | reverse complement strand
CGCTCGATATTCAGCAGCGTTTTTATTGCAGCGATGTTATCCTGGTACTTTGCTTTCTTTCCGTGGGAGTAGGTAAAATCATCTGGGAAAGAGTAATTCTGTGCCTTTGGCGTCTGTTCGGGAATAACAGGTGTAAGCGGCTCTGTTGTTTCTTTTTCAGCAGTTTCGGCGGCTTCGGCAGCTTCAATAATAAAGCCGTTGTCTTTAAGCTGTTCGGAAATGCGGTCAATATCTATATCGCGTATTCCAAGTTTTCCGCCATACTCGCCGCGTATCGGTATTGTTCCGAGAAGATTAGCGGCTTGTGTCGCCGTATCTTCATCGCCGACAAGCTCATAAAAGCTGCCTTTCTTGGTTACGGATAGCTTTCTGCCCCAGTTGGTATCTTGGGGCTGTGCGCTGCTTGATACAAGCTCAAAACCCTGCCTTTCAAGGTTTTGTTTCCAACGCCCATATATTGAGCCTACCGCCTCCATGTCATTTTTATCCGTATTCTCAAAAGACAGGCTGAAATCACCGTCAATATCCGTAATGCGCCATACCTTTCCGTCCAAGCGAATCAAATCGCCTACCTTCAGAATATCGGGGGATACCCTCGGTTTGGGTTCGGGCTGGGCTGTGGGCTGCGGTTCATCGGTTATCGGTGCAAATGACATTCTCTCATTTGTTGTGATATACTCAAATGCTCTTTCAATATCCTCAAATGTGTTGAGGATACAGTTTTCATGTCTGCCCGAAAACCCATTTGAGGTGCCGGTGATGTTGAATTTGCCCTCATCGGTTCTGACAAGCTTTAGGTCGGAAAGTTTGGGGCTGCTTGCGTCTGCAATAAGGTGATACCCGTCTATTTTGGTTTCGGAATTTGGTTCGCTATATTCAAGCGGAATGATGTTCGCACCGTTCATCAGCGCGGCATAAGCAGCAATACAAGGAGTACAGCTGATAGGGTGTGCCTGCTTGAATTCATCAAGGATACGCTGTTCCTCGTCCGTAAGCTGTGAATGTTCCAAAAGAAACGGCACAAGAATATCAAGGTTCTGCTTATATCCGGCTCGTTCTTCTTCGGGGAGTTTCAGCGGATTGTTCTCATAGTAATACTCGCAGAATTGCTTTATGTGGTCAATGAGAGAACCGCCGCCGGAGCCTCTGCCGTCGCCTATATCAAATCTGCACTCATAGCCGATTGAGTCATCACCTATGACTGCCTTGATATAAAGGTTTGTCTTGTGATAGTATCCTAAGCTCGCTGACCGAGTCGCGAAGATTTCCGACTATGTTCTTCAGGTTTCCCAAAGCATTCTTAACATCGTCTGCGCTGGATTTCGGAACAGCCGTGCCGGTGCGTATCGCTGAGGATATTGCCGAAATCTCCGAGTATGCCGAGCGTGTGCCGACGGAATCCGAGAAGTAGTCAAAGGCACGGTCGTAAGAAATTCCAAGCGAACCTGCCTGCATAACCGAATCCATGTTTGCCCCGAAGAAAATGAACTCCCATCCAGTTTTTTTGTACTTCTCAATTCGCTCGCGAATCATCCTTGCTGTATAGTGCCTGCTTGCGTTTTCCTCGCCGTCGGTGATAACAACGAACAACACCTTTTCGGGCAGAAAATCCTTGCGCATTTTGCGGTGCGCCTCCTTGACCTTGTGCATTGCCGCACCGAGAGCGTCAAGCAGCGCGGTGTTCCCGCCGACGGAGTAATCATCGTCAGTCAGCGGCGCAACTGCCTGAATATCCAGCCTGTCGTGCAGAAGCTTTACACGGTCGCTGAAAAGTAAGGTCGTGACAACTGCTTCGCCCGAAACTTCCTGCTGTTCTTTCAGCATAGAGTTGAAACCTCCGATGGTGTCGCGCTCAAGCCCGCTCATAGAGCCGCTTTTGTCTACTATAAATACCAGTTCTGTAAGTCCCTTTTTCATGGTGTACTCCTTTCAAATCTGCCGCCTTTCGGCTTCCTTTAATTTAATTATACTCAAAGAAAGTAAAACAATCGTCCACTGTCAGGAGACAAATTGCTTGCAAAATCTGCGGGAATGGTATATAATATAGAAAGCCAAAGGGAGGGGATAATGTGTCGGATTTTTCAAAGGATACAAGCCATTTTGAGCTAAGCAGCGCTGAACAGGACAAACGTCTGGAAAACGCTACAACAATTACCGAAATTCTTGAGCAGCTGAAGCAGGCGAAAAATCAGACTCTTTCACAGTATCTTAACGCCCTTCTTATGGGCAGAGAGGGCAAGATATCTATCAGCAAGATCGTTGACACAACCAGCCTTAACAAGTCGTATGTATATCGCATATTCGACCCCAACAGCAAGGAGAAGCCTTCTCGTGAAACGCTGCTGGAAATTTCCATCGCCATGGGTTTGACGGTTGATGAAACCAACCGCGTCCTGAAACTGGGAAAATGCAGCGCCCTGCGCTCAAAGGATGTACGCGATGCAATAATATATTTCGGGCTGTGGCACGGGCAGAGTTATGATGGCATCAATGAAGCACTAAAGGATAATAAACAGCCCTGCCTCGGTGACAAACACGTCAAATAGCAATCAGAGATATAAAACAGGAGTACCGTATCTCAATCGGTACTCCTGTTTTTGTATTTATATGCAGCGCTGACAATATTCTGTGCCAAAATAAAATTTGACCCGAACCCCCACTCGTTCAGAGAAGTCCTAACCCCAAGTGTGACCAAAAGTGTGACCATTTCGCCTGTGACCAAAGAAATCAAGATAAAAGAAAAACCGCTCAACCCTATCGGTTAAGCGGTTTTCTTATGGCACGCCAGGAGGGATTCGAACCCCCGACCCTCTGGTTCGTAGCCAGATACTCTATCCAGCTGAGCTACTGGCGCTTACGCTCTCTTGAGTACTCATATATTATATCACGTTGTCCTCAATTTGTCAAGCACTTTTTTCAAATTAATTCATATTTTTTTGAAGCAGATTATCAGCTGCACGACCGTCGGCATTTGGCACATAATAAGTGTTAAGCTGGGGTGAAAATGTAGAAAAAAGTATTCTTCTTAATGCATTTTTTATACAATTCCACAAAATTAGGCTTGAAAAATGAAAAACAATGTGCTATAATATACATAAGATCAAGTTGGAACCGCGAGATCGCGGCTATCAAACGTAAAAATTGTTTCTGTAACAAAAACGGATTGGTGGTGAGTTTTATGAATATCACCGGAACATCGGAAAGATGTGCCGATAAATTACTCAAGATCATATCTAATGACAGCGGAACGCTGCACTATGTATGGAGCGTTTCGGATAATTATGTCGAACAGCTTTGCGGGAATATGTTCCCCGAAAACACGCTCGATCCCCTCGACTATATGCGCGAAAACGATATCGTGTCACCCGAGTCGATGTCCGAATTTGATATTTTCTGCGAGCAGATCGAAAATGGCATACTCCGCGGCACAACACAGAAAAATATTACCGCCGAAATAAAAATGCGCATAAGCCCGAACGCCGATTACGCCCTGTGCCATGTCTATGCGCTGTTCCTGCTTGACCAAAACGGCCGCATAACCGATTTGAATTTCAATGTCCGCCCATATAACGAAAAGGAGCTTTTCGCCCTCGAGGCGGCAAAATTCACCTCCGATATGAACCCCTCGCTTTTCACCAAAAGAGTGCAGGATCTCATCAGAAATAACCCCGGCAGAAAATTTGCATTTATCCAGTTCGACATCGAGCGCTTCAAAATATTAAACGAAACCTACGGTGAACAAGCAGGCGATGAACTCTTAAAATTCATCGGCAGCTCCCTCGGCATGATATGCTCCGCAGAGCAGCCCTTCACGCGCCTTACGGCAGACGTTTTCATGATAGTCACCGCGTTCGAGGAAAAGCAGGAGCTGATCGACTTTATCCACCGCCTTGAAACGCTGCTCAGCGACTTCAACGGAATGGAATACAAGATGGTTTTCGGCGTCGCGACAGCCGACAAAATCAACGGTCCAACCCGTATTTACGGCGACAACGCGACAATCGCGCGGCGCTCCATAAAAGGCAGCGCGATAAACAACATATGCTTCTTCGACGACTCCATGCGCCGCGATATCCATAGGAAAAAGGAAATGGAGGACGATATGCAGAACGCGCTGCTCAACAACGAGTTCGTGATGTATCTCCAGCCAAAATATTCTATTTCCACCGGTAAAATAATCGGCGCCGAGGCTCTCACACGCTGGATATCCCCCGAAAAGGGCATGATATCCCCCGCTGAGTTTATCCCATTGTTTGAAAAAAACGGCTTCATCGTAAAGCTCGACCGGTTTATCTGGGAGGAAGCCTGCAAAAAAATCCGCAGCTGGATAGACAGCGGACTGACCCCTGTACCTATCTCGGTCAACGTTTCGCGGGAATACCTCCACAGCTTCGACGTTGTCGGGCAGATATCCAAGCTGGTAAAAAAATACGATATCCCGTTCGAGCTGTTGGAGCTTGAAATAACCGAGTCCGCCGAATCTGCGGGCGTAGAAGAGGTCGTCGGAAAACTCAAGGACACCGGCTTTACCATGCTAATGGACGACTTCGGCTCGGGCTATTCATCGCTCAATATGCTAAAGGCTACCCGATTTGACGTCATAAAGATAGACCGCGACTTCCTGTCCGAATTTATGGAATCAGAGCGCGGCAGAAAAATAATCGCACACACGATATCAATGTCCCGCGATATCGGGCTGGACATCATCGCCGAGGGTGTCGAAACAAAGGAGCAGGCGCTTTTCCTAAGCCATTGCGGCTGCGACGCGGCGCAGGGGTTCTATTACTCAAAGCCGCTGCCTCAGAATGATTTCGACGCGCAGTTCAAAAAAGTCAACTAAGATCTTCCCCGAGGTCTTTTCCTCGGGGATTTGTTTTACACATTTTTTCGGGGAAAGTTATCACACGCTGAGGCCGACCTCGGGATAATTAGCTCCCAAAGCTTCGGTTTAACCTTGCGGATAATCCCCCGTTATCACGGCTGTCCGTCGGGGATATCGTTCTTGTAATCGAAACGGATCTCCTTTAATTTCAGCCCGCTCTGTCCGAAATACAGGCGGCAGGTGATAAAGCGGGAGTAAAGCCGCGCGTCCCTTGTAAGCTCCGCGAGCGCACCGTTCGTGCCGTTGAAGGTGTAAACTCCCGCGGGGAAGCCCGTCGTGAAGAACGTAACGGGAATCTGCGCCGTTTCGGAGGAGTCGGAGGAAGCCGCTATCGTCACGTCGTACGCGCCGATTATCTTGACATCAAGGGCGAATACGAAGCTGCTCCCCCTTTCTGCGGGAACATTGTCCAGAGGGATCGTCAGGCTGCCGTCAAGGTCATAGAATACTACCTCGCCGCTGTCAGCCGCAGCGCCGTCGTCGGGACGGTTGATTATCTCAATCTCCGGCGCATTTCCGCACAGCCTGCTCATCGCGCGGGTGTTGATGAGGAAGCGGCAGACGTTTGCGGCGTTGCGCTGAAGCTCGCCCCGCGTGAGCGTTCCCGCAGCAAGAGAGGAAAGAGTGTTGTCGCCGGTCGCATTATGCGCCGCGTCCGCGCATACCATATATGTGTCGTTCTGAGCGCGCGCCATCTGCGCAAAGTCGTTCTTATCGGGAGCCTTTCCCCGCTCGCTTATGTTAGCCCACCAGTCGGTCATCACAAAGCCGTCGAAGCCCCACTCCTCACGGAGAATCGTCGTGCAGAGGTCGTAGCAGCCCGCCGTCCATATGCCGTTGAGCGAGCCGTAGGTCGTCATCACGCTGCGCGCGCCGCCCTGCTTTACGGCTATCTCGAAGCCCTTGAGGTATATCTCGCGGAGCGCACGCTTGGATATCACGGAGTCAATGACATGGCGACCCGTTTCTTGGTTGTTTCCGCAGAAATGCTTTATCGTTCCCGTAACGCCCGCGCTGTGAAGCCCTCGGAGCTGCGCAGCCGCACAGGTGCCCGTCAGATACGGATCCTCGCTGAAATATTCAAAATTACGTCCGTTGAGCGGGTGGCGGTGGATATTCATTCCCGGGCCGAGCAGGCATTCCACGTTGTTCGCGGCTATCTCAATGCCCGCCAGCGAAAACAGCCGCTGCTGTATCTCGGTGTTGAACGAGCTTGCGAGCAGCGTTCCGTTCGGCAGGCTGAACGCGTTGGTGCCGCAGTCGAGCCGCATTCCCGACGGGCCGTCGTCGCAGCAGCCCGCAGGTATCCCGAGCGAGGTCAGTCCGTCGGAAACTCCGCCGAAAGCCGCCGCTGTTCCCGCCGTAACGCGCGGACTTCCCATGCCCTCCCCGCGTATGATGCAGGAAAGGTCGTCGTCGGAAAGCTGGGCGATAAACTCGTCCATGGTGTTATTGCCGCTCTTCACGTCCGCGAGTTTTATCCCCCTGTCCCCTGTCTGCGAAATCTCGCGGGGCAGGTTTTCGGCGCGGCGGACGTCCATATCCTTTTCCATAAGCGGAACAGGCTCGAATGCGGGCTTGAAGCCCTCCCCGTCACGCTCGGGGCGCATTCTCTCGAACGGCTGCACGGGCGCGCACGCCTCGGAAAGGCGGCTCACAGCGTATGTGCGGTCAATGTTAAAGGTGCAGATCTTCTCTGCGGAGCGGACATCGGTGCCGAGGTATACGGAGTATTCCCCCTCCTCAAGCACAAGACAGTCCTTAAAGCCTGTCGCGCCGCTGTCGTCAAAGGACGCCATCTCTTCCTTGGAAATATCGAAATGCAGCCTTGCGAAGCCCTCGGGTGCAAGCGTGCCTGTTTTCGCGTATGCGCACAGCGCGCGAAGCGGCTTTCCGAGCTTCCCCTGCGGCGCCTCGAAATACACCTGAACAACTTCCTTGCCCGAGCGGAAGCCTGTATTTCTTACCACTGCGTCGAACGAAACGCTGCCGCCGTCAGTCCTTATCCTGTCCGCAGAAACGTCGAATTTCGTGTAGGAAAGCCCATACCCGAACGGATACATCACCCTGTCCTTCGCGAATGTTTCAAAATAGCGGTAGCCGACGTAGATGTCCTCGGAATAGAAATTGCGCTCCCTGCCGCCGAAATACGGAGCGGAGGGGTAGTCGGAAATGCTGTACGCAATGGTGTCGGGGAGCTTTCCGCTCGGGGATACCTTACCCGTGAGTACGTCCGCAGTGCCAAGTCCGCCTGTCATTCCGCCCTGCCATATGTACATAACCGCGTCGGGCTTAACCTCGCCGACAAAGCTCATGTCGATGATACCGCCGACGTTAAGCAGAACGGTCATTTTGGAAAAATGCCTGCGGACGGTTTTCAGCATTTCAAGCTCGGTTTCGGTCAGACGGTAGGAGCCGCCCTCGTCGGACTGATCCTGCTCCTCACCCGCCGTCCTCGCGATTATGCACACCGCGCAGTCGGACTTAGCGGCGGCGCTCGCAGCAACCTCGTCGGAAAGCGGCATTTCTTTCTGCGACCACGGCTCTCCGCCCCAGCCCACGCCGAGGTCTACGGGGTTTTCCGCAGACCATTGTGAATATATCCCGCGAAGCTCCTCGTTGAGCTTAACGCCGCATTCGGCAAGCCCCTCGGGAATGCCCCACACCTTAGAAACATTCACCATTCCGCCCGAGCCTGTGCCGCTCTTGTAGTAGTGCTCCTGCATACGCCCGAAAAGCGAAACAGTGCAGCCCTCCTTAAGAGGGAGCGCGCCGTTGTTCTCAAGCAGCACTATGCCCTCCGACACCGCCTCGCGCGCTGTGTCGAGATATTTGTTCCAGTCGAGAGTTATCCTGATCATGGTATGTACCCTTTCCTTTTACTTTTCCGCGGGGGGATTTTCCGTGCCCTCCGCGTCAATGATAAGCTCCTTTGCAGCCGCGCCGGCGCCCGCTGTTCCGATAATGTCCGCCGCGCAGCACAGTATGAGCGATACGCCTATGATTATCGCAGTAATCTGGTCGGAATTATACGGGTTAAGCCCGATAACTATACCCGCGGCAACGGTCAGCGCGATGGGAATGAGCATTATGTACCACCTGCTGTACCCGCCCTTTTTTATCGCGAACATATTGGGTATTTTCACGATGCCAAGCACCGCGGAAATAACGCCCGCAATGATAGTGAACACCGACATGACATATTCCGTAAGGAAAATAAGAGCCGCGCCCGCAACAACGCCGAGTATCGCGGTGATAATGACCGCCGCGCCGTTCTGCTTTTCCTTTTTAGCGAGCCATACGAGCAGGCTCACCAGTCCGTATGCCGCCGCGATTATCCCCAAAACTTTCACGACCGTTTCAAGGGAATACGCGTTGCAGATTATCATGAAAAGTCCGCCCACAAGCTCCAGCATAGACATGATGACAAGGTTTTTTCTCATACCTTTGAGTTTTTCGGCATCCATTGCGATTACCTCCGTAATAAAGTATTATTTACTTTATTATAACCCGTTTGAGGTTTTATGTCAATAGAAAATATGTAACGGGCAGGATATTCCCGCCCGCGCATTTGCCGCGATTATCTGCTGCGGTTCTGCTGGTTGTTCTGCTGATTGTTCTGATTCTGCTGGTTCTGCTGATTGTTCTGGTTGTTCTGGTTCTGCTGGTTGTTCTGCTGACGATTGTTCTGATTATTCTGATTGGACATTTTGGTTCCTCCTGTGAACTATATGAATGTTTCACGTTTTTTCGGCAATTTCTGCCGCAGGGTTATTTTGCGCAGACCGACGGAAAATATGCAGACTCTGCCGCAAGATTGTCAATGCCCGTGCGCGGCGTTTCCGACAAATGAATATGAAAATTTCGTGAATTTTATAAAAATCACAAAAAGCACTTGCAAAGTTGAAAATTTTATGTTAAAATACATATAGGAAGCGATTTTGAAACAACAATATACGCTTCCAATTGTTAAGAAATTAACGCAAAATATACAATTATTGCCACGGCTGCGACATTAATAAACGAGGTGGTTTTCTTGACGAAACTTGAACAAGCGATTTCAGGCAGCGGCAATGCGGCATTCTCAATGCGTTTCAGACCGGGCTTGCCCGTTGAATTTCTTTCCGCGCCAAATCCGTTCTCCGCCGAAAATACGGTGCAGATGGGAGAAATAATTCACCCCGACGACTATCAGCCGTTCTGCGAGGTAATAAACGAGATTGTAAACGGCTCCGAAAACGAGCTTCGCGTCCACGCGCGCATTATGACCGACGGCGAATATAAATGGTACTTCATCTCCGCCACGGCGCAGCGCACCGCCGACGGTATGCTGTCCGAGCTGGACGGCATGATGTTCGATGTTTCTGCTTACCTCGACTGTGACGGCGACGACGCGGTCATGGCGCGCTACCGCAGCAAGAGCAGGCACTCCCTTACCTCCGCGCAGAACACTCCCCCGCTCATAGATATCCTCGGCGAGGATTATCTCGTGCGGATACAGCAGCCGTTCGCACATATAAAGGGACTTTTCTCCGCGATAGTCGACCCGGACGGAAAGGTCATTGCAGCCGCCTCGGGACAGGATAAACGCGCCAACCTCAACAAAATGAGCTACCAGCGCAAGAAGAATATCCGCGTGAAGCATCAGCCAGTCGCGGCATGGGTCATTGCGGGCGAATCGCAGGAAGCAGTCGACTCAAACGCGCAGCTCCTCGAAACCATGGTAAAGACCGTATCGGGCATAGCGAACTCCTACGTCGTGCTCGGCGAGGAGATGGATAACTCACAGAACGCCAATAAAATGCTCGGGCAGAATTTTGAGGATCAGATACTGATAAACAACATCTATTCCCTCATTCTCCAAAGCCCCGACACAAAATCCTCCATCAGCGGCATTATCCCGCTTATCTGCGACTACTTCAGCCTTGACGACATCATGTTTTACTCTGGGCTGAGCGCGTCGGCAAAGGTCTACCGCTGGGACGAAAGCGGAATGCTGCTCCCCGTGGTGACCGGCTTTACATACAACGAAGCGGTCGAAAAGGAGCTTGATTACAGCAGCGTCGTTTTCGCCGACGAGAAGAATATCTCCGCAAACAAAAACGGCACCCGCAGTTTCGCAATGTCGCTGACCTATAAAAACGGGCAGAAAAGCGGCGTTATCGTATACATCTCCAAGAACAGCGATCAGTGGAACAACCGCAGCAGAAAGCTGCTGAAAACGATAACGCAGATACTCTCCACCGTAATAAACAAGTCTATCATCGAGGCAGAGCTTGAGCAGTCTCAGGAGCACCTCGCCCGCCTCGCGTACTACGACTTCACCACCAATATCCCCAACCGCAGTATGTTTGAAAAGGACTTCGCGGCGCTTATCGCCGACGGACAGAGCGGCGCGGTCATTTCGGCGGAAATTTCCAACCTAAAGACTATCTCCGAGATTTACAGCTGCGAATACGCCGACGACATTGTCCGCAGCATTGCGGAATACATCTCCGCCATACCCTGCACCTCGCAGAAAAAGGTTTACCGCTTCAGCAACGATATTCTGTTCATCACCCTTACGGGCTGCAACGCTGAAGAAGCCCGCCAGCTCGCGCAGGCAATACTAACGAAATTCCGCTCGCCTTGGTACCTTAGGGACACCGAGCACCACCTCGAGATCTACGCGGGAGTTACCACATATCCCGAGGACGCCGAGGATATCCTCGACTGCATAAAGGCGGCGACAAGGACGCTCCGCCTTGCAAAGGAGCGCAGGCTCGGCGACGCCGTGTTCTATTCCGACGGGCTGGAGGAGCAGCTGAGCGATAACCTCCGCGTTAAAAAGCTTATCATCGACGCAGCGGAGAACGAGTTCCGCGGGTTCTACCTGCTGTACACCCCGATACTTGCCGTAAACTCCGGCGACCTCCACTGCTGCGAAGCAAACCTCTTCTGGGGCAACGACGACATCATCGTGTCGCGCGAGAGGTTCCTTCCCATAATCGACAGGCTCGGGCTTTCTATCGAGATGTACCGCTACGTTATCGACAGGATATGCGAATTCTGCGCGACGGTGCGTGAGAACGGCTTCGAGAACTTCCGCGTAAGCTACGCCGTACCCGAAAATATTCTCAACTCCGACGCCTGCGTCGAGGCGCTGCGCGGGTCGCTGCTGGAATACTCACTCCCGCCGACCGCCGTCAGCATTTCCGTGTCCGAAAGCGCCGGCACGCTAAACACGGGAAATATGTTCCTCCAGCAGCTCGCGAAAATAGGCGTGAACATCATCGCCGACGACATGGGCGAAAGCTTTTTCACCACCGCGCCGCTCCACAACCCCGCGGTCAAGACCGTAAAAATACGCGCCGACCGCTTCAAGGGCGACCCGATCTCCGATATGTTCATGCGCTCCGTAATAAACCTTGCGCACGAAAAGGACATCTCCGTATGTATCCGCGGAGTTGACAACGCCGAAATATTCGGCAAGGTAAGAAAGTTCGACATCGACCTCGTCGAGGGAATTTTCAACGGCAGACCGCTCCATTCCACCGAATTTCTCGGCAGGCTGGTCGCAGGCGGCGCCGCCGTGGGCAAATGACGCTTGCGTCCCAGCCCGTCACATTATTGTTAAAAAAGCCGAAGATTTTTAATAAATCCTCGGCTTTTTATCATTTTTGGCGAATTTTCATTTAACGTTTTTTTTACCTCGACTTTCTATTGCAAACTCGGAAAAAATGGTTTATAATATTGATGTATAGGGTTTAATTTCTGTTTAATCGGGAGCGAAATGAAAACTGTTTTAAAATTTCTCGGCGGATATTTCAAGCGGCTGGACAAAATTCTTCCGCTCATCTGCGCTGCTCTGACTGTTTTTGACATCATTCTCGTGTATTCCATGTACGAAAACGGCTTCATCGGCGTCAAGGTCTATGAAACGCAGCTTTATTCCGCTGTTATCGGCTTTGTTGCCGCGCTGCTTATCGGCATGATAGACTATAAGTTCATGTCAAAGGTGTGGTATATCTATGCTCCTGCGGCGCTTATACTGCAATTTCTGCTGTTCACCCCGCTCGCAATACAGCGCGACGACGATATCGCGTGGCTGGATCTCGGGGCGTTTACAATACAGCCGTCGGAGATACTCAAGCTTGCGTTTATCCTCACGCTGTCAACTCATATAGTTAAGCTCGGCGATAAAATAAACAGCCTTCCGCACCTGCTTCTGCTGTGCGTTCACGGGCTGTTCCCCGTCGCGCTCATAATCATACAGGGCGACGCAGGCTCCGCGCTTGTGTTCCTGTTTATTTTCCTGTGTATGCTCTTCGCTGCGGGAATTTCATGGAAATATATTCTTGTTTCCGCAGCAGCAGTCCCGCCGATACTCTATGTGGCGTGGAACTACATTATGGGCGACCACCACAGGATACGCATTCTCATGCTGTTTGACAAGGAGCTTCAGGAGCAGGAGCGGCTCGACGCATATATGCAGCAGTACAACGGCACGATAGCGCTCGGCTCGGGTCAGCTCACGGGGCTTGGCTTCCATTCGGACAGCTACACCTATGTCCCCGAAATATACAACGACTTCGTGTTCTCGTATATCGGCATGACGCTCGGGTTCATCGGCTGCATGGCGGTCGTTATCACGCTGACGGTGCTATGCCTTAAGCTGCTGTCCAACGCCTCCGCCGCCTGCGATATGCTCGGAAAGCTTATATGCACGGGCGTTTTCGCTATGGTCACATTCCACTGCATAATCAACATCGGCATGGTGCTGTCGGTAATTCCCGTTATCGGTATCCCGCTGCCGTTTATCAGCACGGGCGGTACCTCCATGATAATGATGTACGCCTCCATAGGGCTTGTGCTAAGCGTTTCCACCCACAAGGAAAAGGCAAAGCATATGTTCTACACAGAAAAGGACTGACTAAGTAACCCGCAGGTTTAACCTGTTAATGAATGACGAACAAAGGAAAGGTCATCTTATGAAACCCATCGTATCAACACTCAAGGACATTTACCCCGACAGCCAGCTCGGGGCGCAGAAAGAGCGCTACCACAAGGCGGAAAGCGCGTTCGCCGAGTATTTCGGATCACTCGGCGAGCACCGCTTCTTCTCTGCCCCCGGGCGCACCGAGATATGCGGAAACCATACCGACCACAACAACGGCAAGGTGTTCGCGGCAAGCGTTGACCTCGACGTTATCGCAGTGGTCGAGCTTACCGACGACAACTGCATAACCATCAAATCCGAGGGCTTCCCCGAGGATAAGATCGACCTGTCCTCGCTTGAGGTACGTCCCGAGGAAAAGAACACCTCCGCTTCTCTCATACGCGGCGTTGCGGGCGGCTTCGTCAAGCACGGCTACAAAATAGGCGGCTTCCGCGCCTACACCACCTCAAACGTAATGAAAGGCTCGGGACTTTCCTCCTCGGCGGCGTTCGAGGTGCTTACGGGAACAATACTTTCCCACCTCTTCAACGACGGGCAGATATCCGCGCCGAGAATTGCGCAGATAGCGCAGTACGCCGAGAACGTCTACTTCGGCAAGCCCTCGGGTCTGATGGATCAGATGGCGTCCTCCGTCGGAGGGTTCGTCGCTATTGATTTCCGCGACACCGAGTCCCCCGTTATCGAGAGCATTCCCTTTAATTTCGAGGAGCACGGTCATGCGCTCTGCATAGTCGACGCAAAGGGCGACCACGCGGACCTCACCGATGAATATGCGTCTATTCCTGCGGAAATGAAGGCAGTCGCGCATTTCTTTGACTGCGATAATCTGCGCCAGCTCTCCCTCGAGGACATTATCCTCAACATGAACGAGCTTCGCCGCGAGTTCGGGGACAGGGCGGTGCTACGCTCCATACATTTCTTCCATGAAAACGACCGCGTGGAAAAGGTCGTTCACGCGCTGAAATCGGGCTGCTTCGAGGACTTCCTCTCCTCCGTAAAAGAGAGCGGCGACTCCTCGTTCAAGTACCTCCAGAACATCTACGCAAACTCCGACGTCAAGAACCAGTGCCTCAGCATTGCGCTCAACATTGCCGAAAACACGCTCCACAGAAAGGGCGCGTGCAGAGTTCACGGCGGCGGCTTCGCGGGGACGATACAGGCGTTTGTTCCGCTCGAGTCGCTCCAGCAGTTTAAGATGAATATGGACAGAATATTCGGCGCAGGCTCCTGCCATGTGCTTTCGGTACGCCCAATCGGCGGCACAGAAGTCGTTTTGGGATAAAAAACAGGGCGGAACGCTCCGCCCTTACATACAATT
>CAMEPN010000012.1 GCA_945931735.1 uncultured Clostridia bacterium | reverse complement strand
AAAAGTGATTTATTGCACCAAACTGAAAATCTGCGGCGCAATCGAACGAAAATAATTATGCGGTATTGCCCTAAATCTTATCCGGAAAGGACAGAGATATGAATAATAAAGGCATTTCCCCCTTTGTAAGAAACAACTATTTCAAGGGCAAGCAGCTTACTGTCCGCGATTTTCAGGACGAGCAGGACTACCACATGAGCAAGCTTGCGGCGCTGCGCAGCACTAACCTCGGCTGCGGAGTGGCTGCGGGGCTTGACGTGGTCGCGGTGGACAGCCATACGATATCCGTCGAGGCGGGCTGCGCTTACGACAGCTTCGGCAGGGATATCCTCCTGCCCGAGCCTGTGCTCAAGGATATCCGCACGATAGACGGCTTCGCCGACCTCTCCGAGGGTCAGCCCGCTTACCTCTGCATAGAATACAGAGAAGCCCCGCTCGAGGCGGTACAAACCGTCACCGACAGCGTAAGCCGCACCTATAACCGCATCGGCGAGGGCTACCGCCTGTTCCTAACTAACACGCAGCCGAAAACTCTCTCCAACGACCTGCTCTCCGTTATAACGGAAACAAAGGAGCTTGTCTGCGCGCCGAATATCTCCGTTAAGGTCAGCGTTCCCCGGTTCGTAAACCAAAACGACAAGCTTATCGTCACGGTTATAACCGAGAAAATCAACCTTGACAAGAGCCTTTCCGTCGAGTTCGAGGCAGACCACCCGAGCTTCTCAAACGGCGAATACAACAGCTCGATGTATTCCTACTTCAACGTTACCGAAAGATTTGACAGGAGCGTTTCCGAGATAGAGATGACCCCGTCGGAGAAAATGGTCGGGCTGAACAAGATAAGGATAACCCCCGACAGGGTGAAAATAACGGTCGACAACGCGCCCGTTACGGAGGTCAATTCGCTTGAGTTCAACGTCGAGATAATCACCGAGCCTGTGCGCGAGCGCGTCCGCCGCGAATATTTCCGCCGCGGCGCCGACCTGTCCTTCAGCCGCGCGCAGGAGCACCTCTGCCTTGCGGAAATATGCATGATATGCGGCGCGAACGATGTTTTTATCGACAGGATCTACCCGCTCCCGTTCAGGCAGTATATAATGAGCGAGCGCCTTTCCTACCTGCTCGACAATCTCCCCGAACAGCCCGAAAAGGACGTTTTCGAGGCGGCAGTATCCGCCGCGGAGCAGCCCGCCGTTCGGGAGCAGGACACGCTTGTCGCCTGCGGAGTTGAGAATATCGACATCGACACCGATTACCGCGGGAAAATATACTATTCCTCCGAAATAATCCACGGTCTTGGCGAGGGGGATATCAGTTACAGCATTGGCTTCGAGCCGATAAATAACGACGACAGCGCGGTGCTGTACGGCTCGCCCGAGCTGTTCGAGGGCAGCGTTTACGACCTCGAATTTCCTAAGGTCCAGTACAGCATAATCTCCTACAACGACAAGGGAACGTTCCGCATAGCGATAAAGCTGCTCGAGCGGGTGAACGCGGGCAATATCCGCATACACTGGCAGGCGGTAAGAGCCTCCGAGCCGAGCGAAAAGACGCTTATGGAGATAGACAAAATGACCATCTCCATAAAGCCGAACCTCGTAAATATCGCGCCCCGCGAGTCCGTAACGCTTCAGTGCATAATAGAGGGCTGCGACAATCAGAACTGCATATGGAACGTCGAGGACAAGAACGGCGGCACCATAACGAAAAACGGCGTATACAAGGCTCCCTCAACCGAGGGCGTATACACGGTCACGGCGACAAGCGTAAAATATCCCACCAAAAAAGCGGTGAACTATATCATCGTCGGGAAAAAACGCGAGCTGTGACGCAATGATAAAATAACAGAAAACCGCCTGCGCAGCCTTATCGCGCAAAGGCGGTTTTTCGTTTTTTCCAAAGCTTTCTTCCGTATATTCCAAACGCGGCGTGTCAAGATAAGCATAAACGAGCTGCTGAACAAGGGGAGAAATTTATGGAAGCTGTTAAAAAAGCGGGAAAGCTTATACCGGGCTTTGTTTTCGCGCTGGCGATAGCGGCGCTGGCAAGGGTCATCGAGAGCCTGCTGCCTGTTCATCTTATCGGCGCGTCAGTGATCGCGCTGTTTATCGGAATGCTGATAAATCATTTCCGAAAGCCTGCGGAGATATTCACCGCGGGGCTGAATTTCACCTCAAAAAAAATACTGAAATTCGCAATAATACTCCTCGGCGCAAGCCTTAACATAAGCGTTGTCCTCGAGGTAGGGAAACTGTCGCTGTATGTCATGCTGTTCACGCTGCTGACCTGCTTCGGGGTCGGGCATTTTGTGGGAAAGGCGCTGAAAATTAACTGGAAGCTCTCTAACCTTATTTCCGCGGGGACAGGCATCTGCGGCGGCTCGGCGATCGCCGCGATAGCTCCCGTTATCGACGCGGACGACAGCGACATCGCATACGCCATGTCCGCGACGTTCCTTTTCGATATGGCGATGATACTGCTGTTTCCCGTTATGGGGCAGGCAATGGGGCTTTCAGACATGGCATACGGGCTGTGGGCGGGGACAGCGGTCAACGACACGTCAAGCGTCGTTGCGGCGGGCTACGCCTACTCCGAGGCGGCGGGCGACTTCGCCACAATGGTAAAGCTCACCCGCACGCTTTCGATAATCCCGACGGTCATTGTATTCGCGCTTATCAACGCGCACATCAAGCGCAGAGAAGCAGCGGCTGCGGGCGCTTCGGGCGGGGAAGTTCACACCAAGCTCAGCCTTGCGAAAATTATCCCGTGGTTTATCCTCGCGTTTCTTGCGCTTGCGGTCATAAACAGCTTCGGAATGATACCCGCTGCCGTTTCGGCGGGAATGAAGCAGGCGAGCAAGTTCCTCATGGTTTCCGCGCTCGCGGCGATAGGGCTGAATACCAGCTTCAGGGATATGAAAAAATCGGGCTTCGCGCCGATGCTACACGGATTTATCATCTCCGCGCTGGTCGTTATCGTCGCGATCGCGGTCGAGTATTTCATGGGGATAGTCTGACGCAGAAAAGCCGCGCGGCGTTCGCTTATTATGTTATATCACTTCCGCCGTTCCCGTCGGGGTGGTTTGAGAAATACAGCCGAAGCGCATTGTATGTGTCGCTGCTGTTTTTGGTGAATTTAATGTCCGAAAGGTCGAACAGAATACACCCGCAGTGCCCCTTGAACGTCGGGAAACAGATGACCTTGAGGTATGTATCTATCTCGGGGCTGAAGTCCATCATCTCGAGCGTTTCGCCGTATAGAGCCGCGCGCTCGTAGCTGCGGAGCCATTTCGAGTGCATATTGCTGAACAGGCACCCGAACGCGCTTCCTATAAGCTGCTCGAGCGGAATTTTCTCCAGCCTCGCCAGCGCCTCGTTTCCGTATCTGAATATCCAGTCGACGGCATGGCGCTCCTCGTTGAATATCATCTCGATGTCCGCGAACGCGAACGGCAGCTCGTCAAGTCCGCGGTAATGCGCGCGGTACTCCTCCTCCGTCGCGGGAATGCCCTCCTCGGCAAAGCCGCTTATCATGCTCCTCTGCTTGGAATGGAACTGCTCGATTATCTCGTTCTTCTTCCGCAGGGTGTATTCGAGGGACTCTCCGTTGCTGAGGTTTATGCTGTCGGTTATGTCGTGTATCGCCATCGCGGACACTACGCAGCCGCGGTGCGCCTTTATAAAGCCGTCGCCGAGCTGCTCCTCAAGCTCGGAAAGAGTATGCCGGGTTTCAAACACCTTTCCGCCGGAAACGTGTATCTCGGCGTTCTTTCCCGTTATGATAACGTAAAGTATCGTGCCGACAGGCAGCACCTGCTTTTTTCTGTTTGACATTATCGTTATATATTTCGTTTCCTGCAAATCAAGCACCCCGTTTTTATTCAGCAGATGAAGTATATAAGCAGCGCGGCTTTCATTATTCCGCCGCTCCCGCCTGGACAAAAGTCAAAGCGCCGCTGCGCCTTTAATAAAATTATACACCATTATCAATATTTTGTCAACGAAAGTATAGATACACTAAGCTTTCGCCCGCCGCCCTGCTCCCGAAAAAACGGGAATATCGCAATACGGACGAAAATGCCCCCGCGCAAGCCGCGCCCGCCGCAGCCTGCATATTCCGGCGCGTACGCGGGTTTTCCAAAACGCCGCCCGAGCCGCGGCGGAGTATATTCTCCCGTTTTTCGGGCAATATAACAGCATAGGAGGATCGGAATGGATTTACTGAAAGTTGCTCTGACGTCCGTTGCAAGCGTTATAACGCTGTTTCTTCTGACAAAGCTGATGGGAAACAAGCAGATCTCACAGCTAAGTATGTTCGATTATATAATCGGTATTTCTATCGGCTCCATAGCCGCAGAATTTGCGACCGAGCTTGAAAACCCCGAAAGGACGCTGCTTGCGATGGCGATCTACGCGGTAAGCGCCTATCTTGTGTCGCTCGTGACAAATAAATCCACACGCCTGCGAAAGCTTATCAGCGGCAAGCCGTTGATTCTGTTCGACAACGGCAAGCTGTACCGCGAGAATTTCAAAAAGGCAAGGATAGACCTGAGCGATTTTCTGACCCACTGCCGCAGCAAGGGGTACTTCGACCTTTCGCAGATACAGACCGCCGTTTTTGAGTTCAACGGCTCGATAAGCATTCTTCCGTCGGAGAAATACCGCCCGCTCGTCCCGTCGGACATGAATTTGAACCCCGTACAGCAGAAGCTCCTCGTCAACGTTATCCTCGACGGAAATGTCAACGAGGAAAATCTGAGGCTGACCGGAAAAAGCATGGCATGGCTCAACAACCAGCTTAAGTTTCAGGGCTTCCACAGCCCCGAGGAAATTTTCCTCGCCGCCGTAAACACCGTCGACAACACGATAGCCCTCTACGCCTCAAACACGGGCAGCAACAAGGACGACCCGTTTGAATAACACAAAGGCTCTATGCGCGCCATTACGCAAAGAGCCTTTTTCAATATGAAATTGCGGGCGGGAAGCCGTTTATCCGAAGCTGTCGTACAGTTTTGTAAGCTCCTTGCGGCACTCCAGAAACACCTTTCCAAGCTCGGGGTCGAAATGCTCGCCGAGAGAGTCGCTGATTATCGAAAACGCCTTGTCGTAGCTGTACGCCTCTTTGTAGCAGCGCTTGCTGACCAGCGCGTCGAACACGTCCGCCAGCGCCATTATCCTCGCCTCGACAGGGATATCTGTCCCCGAAAGCCCCTCGGGATAGCCCTTTCCGTTCCATTTTTCGTGGTGATAATGCGCCACGTTTTTCGCTATTTTAACGAACTCGTCGTCCTCAACGCCTCTTAGAATGTTGTCGACGATCTTCGCGCCCTCGGCGGAATGGCGCTTCATCTCGTTGAACTCCTCCTCGGTATATCGCCCCGGCTTTCGCAGAACAGCGTCGTCTATCGCTATCTTCCCGAGGTCGTGCATCGGGGCAGCCTTTACGATATTGCGCAGCAACGGCTCGTCTATCCCGTTCTGCCCGCAGCATTCCGTAAGTCTGCGGGAGAACACCCTTACGACCGCGCTCGTGCGCTTGATGTGACCTCCGGTGTTGCTGTCGCGGCTCTCGACCATTTCCGCCATTCCCAGCACCATCATGTCCTTGATGTAGTGAATATGCTCGGTCTTTTCGGCGACCTGTTTTTCCAGCCCGAAACGCAGATCCTCAAGCTCCAGCACCCTGCTTATGCGCGAGCGCATGACCTCGGGCACGAACGGCTTCGCGATGAAATCCGCGGCGCCCGTGTTAAAGCAGCGAGCTTCGGTTTCGCTGTCGTTGTCGGCGGTAAGAAATATCACGGGCAGACTGCGGCAGCGTTCTATCTTCCGAATCTTCTCCAATACCTCAAATCCGTCCATTTCGGGCATATTTATATCAAGCAGCACTATGTCGCAGTCGTTTGCCTCAAGGAATGAAAGCGCCTGTTCTCCGCGCAGAACGGCAGTTACCTTGTACTCGTCGCAGAGCACCTTTTTTGCTGCCGCCAAATTAAGCTTGTCGTCGTCAACGACCAGAATGTTCTTCATACTGCTCCTCCTTAAACTTCCCCGTCCGACACATTATATCTCGCTCGGCGGTTATTCCGCTCATATATTTACGAAAGCGCCTTTTTCCCGAAAAGCTCCGAACCGTCCATGCGGGCTATCCCGTAGTCAACGGCCACCTTTCCTCCGGTATACAGCTTATTGAAGCAATCGATTATTCGCCCCGAAACAATGTCGCCGTTTTCCGCGTTAGCGTCCATGAGGATAACGATTATCTGCTTGCTTGAATACCGCGTCGATACGTCCGAGCGGCGCAGCGAGGTGTATATCGCCTTTTCGAGCAGCTCCAGCGCAAGCTCGGTTTCCGTTGCGTCCGGCTCGCCCGTTTCGCTCACGGTGAAAAGCACCGTCTGAACCTCGCGGCTGCTGCGCTCGACGAACCTGCGGATAAAGTTGTAGACATGGTGGAAGCTCTCGAAATCCAGCAGATACGCGCCCCTGCCGCTGTCCGCGCGGCTCATGAAGTCGCGCAGATAATTCAGGTCGACCGTCTTTCCGCCGCGGTCGGTTTCCGCCTGAACCTTGTCGCTGAAGAAGTGGTAGGAGTTCTTTCCGTTCTGCTTGACGTAATACAGCGCCTTGTCCGCGCAGTTGTACAGCTTGTTGAAATCGGTGCCGTCCTCGGGGGTCTGCGCGATGCCGATGGATACGGAGGAGTTGGTCTCAAATTTGCACTGCTCGAGCTTGTAGCACAGGTCGGAGATTATGTCCGAGGCAAGATTTCCGATCTCGCTTTTTGATGTGACATTCTTTATAAACGCAACGAATTCGTCGCCGCCGATACGGCAGAGCACGTCGCCCTCCGACGCAAAGCGGCGCAGCGTGTCCGCGAACATTTTAAGCGTCTGGTCGCCCGCGATATGACCATAGTTGTCGTTTATCGCCTTGAAGTTGTCCATGTCTATCATCATGAGCGCGCCCATTTCGCCGCCCGTGATAAGCTCGTTTACCTTTTCCTCGGTATATGCGCGGTTCCAAAGCCCCGTCAGAACGTCCTGCCGCGACTTGCTCTTCATATCGGAAACCTCGCGCGTTTTCTGCTCGAGCCTGTCGGCAAGATTGCGGCGCAGCTCCTCAAGCTCCAGCACCCTGCCTATGCGCGAGAGCATTACCTCGGGCACGAACGGCTTTGCGATAAAATCGATCGCGCCCGCCTTGAAGCAGCGCGTTTCCGTTTCGCTGTCGCTGTCGGCGGTAAGGAAAATGACCGGCAGATTGCGGCAGCGCTCCGTCATGCGTATTCTCTGAAGCACCTCGAAGCCGTCCATTTCAGGCATATTTATATCGAGCAGGACTATGTCGCAGTCGTTGCTCTCGAGGAATGTGAGCGCCTGCTCGCCGCGCATTACGGCAGTTACCTTGTAGTCGCTGCAAAGCACCTTTTTTGCCGCGGCAAGATTAAGCTTGTTATCGTCGACAACCAGAATATTTTTCATACGGTATCTCCTCAGAAATCAGTTATCATATAATATCAACAGCGGCAGGTCAGCCCTGTTCCTTTACGAAAAGCACTCCCACCGTGCCCATTCCGCAGTTGCTCGATATGGTGGCGGAAGCCTTTGTGACGATCACCTCGTCGAAGCTGCAGAAACGCTTCGTCTGTTCCTTAACGGCGCTTATCAGCTTTACGGTGCAGCCCGCATGGGTTATGAAAAGCCGCTTTTTGTTGATTTTCCCGCTGCGGGTAAGCTCGCTTTTTATGTACCGCATCACCGCTTTGTCGTAATTGCCTACTCTGATGTTTTTAAGGACTATTTTCCCGTTCTTAAGCGTGAGGACAGGATGCAGCATGAATGTGTCGCAGATACTTCTGACCGCCTTGCTTACTCTTCCGTTGCGGTAAAGATAGTCGGCGTTCATTGTGATAAAGCTTGTGGAAATGCGCTTTTTCATACGCTCCGCCTCGGCTTCTATCTCGTCCGCCGAGCGCCCCTCTCCAAGCATTTCCACAGCCATCATGACCATATGGCCTATCCCCGTGGAAAGGTGCTCCGAATCTATCACGCGGACGCGCCCGCCGTCGCTTCCCATAAACCCGAGCGCCTCCTTTGCGTTTCGGTAGGACGCGCTCACCTTGTCGCTTATGGAGATGTGGATTATCTCGTCGTGCTTTTTTAGCTGTTCGAGGAAGAACATCCTGTATTCATTGGGCGCGGGGGCGCTTGTTTCCGCCTTCTGCCCGCCGTTTTCGAGGTATTCGAGCACGTTCCCCGAGGTTATCTCGAAGCCGTCCTTAAAGCGCCCCGTCCCCGTCGTTATGTAGAAATACACAACATCCACGCCGCGTTTTTTCAGATATTCGTCGGGAAGGTCGCATACACAGTCGGTGGTTATTCCGATACTGTTCATTTACCTGCCCTCCTTTACCGCAGAGAGCCGCTCAAGCTCTGCCGCAGCGGCGTCGTATTCAAAATCCTCCGCAAGCTCCGCCGCTTTTCCGAAGTATTTTTTCAGCGGCTCGCCGTTATAGCTGTACAGCGCGGTCTGCTTCGCGATATCCGCCATGGTGTCGCCGTCGAAGCTGTCGCACGCCGTCCGCGCGCGGCTTATATACTCGTCAAGCCGGTCGGGCGATATCTCGGTAAGCTCCGCCGCGTCGGGAACATTCAGCTCGCTTTCCGCTTGGGGGTTCTCCTTTGTATTTTGCTTCAGATAATCCTCCGCAATGCCGATTATCTCGCGGTACATTCGCAGAAGCTCGTCGTTTTTCTTCTCGATCACCGCATAGCTCTCCGCCTTGCCCGCCGCTTCAAGCTCCTTAGCAAGCTCCGAGAGCTTTACCGCGCCTATGCTGAGCGACGTGCTCTTGAGCGCGTGTACCTCGATAACATAGTTTTTCCAGTCCTTCTGACGGAAAAGCTCGTCGATATGGGCGCGCTTTTCGTAGCCCTTCTTTGCGTAAAGCGCGAGTATCTCGCAGTAGGTGTCTTTGTCGCCGCCAGTGAAGGAAATTCCCTTTTCGGGGTCGAACATCGGCGCTTCCTCGCCGCCGGCGTTCTCCTGTTTTCTGCGGTCGTGTCCCGCATAAGGCGCGCTTTTCGGCGCCTGCAAATATTCCTTAGGGAGATAGGTTCTTAGCACCCTGTCGAGCGAGGAAAGCTCGATAGGCTTTGCGAGGAAATCGTTGAAGCCCGACTGTAAGAACATATCCCGCGCGCCGTTTACCGCGTTCGCGGTGAGGGCGATTATGGGGAGCTTCTTGTAGTAGTCGACCTCCATAGACCTGATTATCTTCGTCGTTTCGACGCCGTCCATTTCGGGCATCATATGATCCATAAACACAAGGTCGATATCGCGGGAGCGCAGCATTTTTATCGCCGCCCTGCCGCTCTCCGCAGTCATAAGCTGCATATTGTACGGCCGCATAAGCCCCGCCGCGACCTTAAGATTGATCGGGTTGTCGTCGACGATAAGCACTCTTGCCTTAGGCGCAGTGAACCGTATATCCGCGCCGCGCCGCTCGTTCATGTCAATCACCATGTTCTCGCCGTTAAGCGCGGACACGATAGGCAGCGAATAAAACGGCTTATACAGGCACTTTATATTGTGGGACGGCGATATCGCGTCCACCCTTTCCTGAACGACGTACACGCGCGCCTTTTTCGCTGCGGCAGTAAACAGCTCCTCGTTTCTGAGGTACATTTCCCTGCAAACAAAGTAATGCGTCGCGTTCGCCGCGATAAGCTGCTCCTCGGTATCGCAGCAGCGCATATCCACCCCGAGCTTTTCGCCCAGTCCCGCGAACAGCTTCGCATACTCCTCGCCGCAGAAAAATCCCACTGCGTGAATGTTCTGCGGATCCTTAACGGAGGCAAACGGGCGCTCGTTCTTTACCTCAAGCGGGATAACAAAGCGGAACTCCGTGCCGACGCCGTATTCGCTGCTTACGCTTATAAAGCCGCCCATCTGCGTGATGAGCTGCTTCGATATCGCAAGGCCAAGACCCGTGCCCTCTACGGACCGGTTCTTTTTGGTGTCTACCTGTCTGAAGCTCGTGAACAGCTTTTCGATATTCTCCTCGGTTATTCCTATGCCCGTATCCTTTACGGAAACGAAAAGGTTTATGCCGTAGTCCTGCTTGGTCTGCGAAACCGTGAGGGTAACGCTGCCGTCCTGGGTGAATTTTATGGCGTTGGTCATAAGGTTTATGATGACCTGACGGATACGCACCTCGTCGCCGATAAGCCCGCAGGGGATATTCGGGTCGGCGTCGACAAATATTTCGATCTTTTTGCTGCCCTTTCTTGCCTCGGACATATTTATCACGTCGTTGAGGGTGGAGGCGATGTTGAACTCCTCGTTGATAAGCTCCATTTTGCCCGATTCTATCTTCGAGAAGTCGAGGATATCGTTGATTATGGCGAGCAGGCTCCTGCCCGAGGTCTGTATGTTGAAGCAGTTCTCGCGGACGCTTTCGTTAAGCCCGCTTTCGCGGAGGATAAGCTCGCACATTCCGACGATAGCGTTCATCGGCGTGCGTATCTCGTGGCTCATGTTCGCGAGGAAGTCGGATTTATAGCGCTCCGCCCGCTTTGCCTCCTCGACGCTTTTCTTAAGCGCCTCCTCGTTTTTCTCCATGCTCCTTATAAAAACAAGCAGGAAGAACATCGCCGTAAACATTACGGTCATTCTTACAATAAACTCGATTATTTCCGGAGTTGTGCCGAAGCTTACTGTCCTTATCCAGAAAACATGATAAAGCACTCCCGCCGTGACAAGGGCGATATAAATGCCCAGCAGCTTAACATCCTTATACACCGAAATGAGTATCGCCGCGCCGATAAAGACGGCGACCGACGGATAGAGATTCTGCTCCATTATGCTGCAAACCAGGGTGTTTGAGAAGCAGAAAAGCGTCAGCACGATCGGCTGAACGTGCTCAACGGTCTTAGGGACAAAGGTTAGGACGGTCACTATCGCGGTATGCGCGGTGAGCATAGCGAGGACCCATGACGTCCAGTGATTTGAGCAGGTCATCGCGCACATTATCAGCGCGCAGAGCACAAAAATCGCCCACGCGGCTCTGGAGGCGGCTTTTTTGTTCGTCACTATGTCGGTGTACTTCATGATATTGTACGCTCCTAAGTCAGAAATACGGATAAGTTAATATTGCCGAGTTATTTAACTTTATAATAATCCATAATATGATTTTACCACAGCGATAAGAAAAAGTCAATAATTCCATTATTTTTTTTACAATAATTTCAATATTATCTCTGTTTTCAACACAAACCGACGCGGAAAAACAGTGAAAAAACGTTAAAAAGCACCATGCCGCTGTGCCGCGTGCAGCTTAATAATGTGCATATGCACAGAAAACGCCCCGCCTTTTCCGGCAGGGCGCAGTTTTTTCAAACGTGGTCACAGCTTCATCATCCCCGACATTACGCAGGCGCCGTCCGCTCCCGCTTCGAGGACTGATTTCATATTATCCCCGTTTATTCCCCCGATAGCGTAAACCGGAATATCCACCGAGTTGCACACCTCTTTCAGAAATTCCGTCCCCCTCGGCGGGACGCCCTTTTTGCAGTCGGTCGCGAAAATATGCCCCGCGGTCACGTAAGAAGCCCCCAGCTTTTCCGCACGGACTGCTTCTTCAACGCTGTGAACAGACGTTCCCGTTACCGCAAATTCGCGGCAAAGCTCCTCCGTAAGCAGCGGCAGCGGCATATGAAGCCTGTTCGCGCCGAGCGCTCTCGCCGCTTCGGGGAAGCTGTGGAGAGTGCATTCGACCCCGAACCGCCCGCACTGCTCCAGCACCGCCGCCGCCAGACGGGTGTATTCCTCGGGCGGGAGATCCTTTTCGCGGAGGATAAGCCGCTTTACCCCCGCCGCGGCTATCCGTCCGACCTGCTGTTCAAGGGGACGCGGGCAAAGGCTGCGGCAGGTCACGCAGATGATCTTATCCGGATATGTAAACATAATCGTTAAGCACGGGCTGTAAGCCCCTGTTCCTTATCGCGGCGCATACCTCGTCAAGAGTGCGGTCGTCGCTTATCTCAAACTGGTTGTCACCCTTGGACTCCTCCTCCGTGTGGCTGCCTATCCCCGTGCTTACCCCCGCGGAGATCTTGGTCGCGCACATTCCTATGACATTGTCGCGGAAGCCCGCGCGCTCCCTCGTGGAAATAGTCAGACCCGCGAACGGCATGAATATCCTGTACGCGCACATGACCTGCAAAAGCTGCCGCTCGTGAACGTCCTTCGGGTTTATTTTGTCGTTGTTTATGATAGGTCTTAAGCGGGGGCAGGAGAACGAAATTTCCGCGTGGGGGTATTTCCTCTGCAAAAGATACGCGTGAGTTCCCACGGCATAGGCGTCCTTTCGGAAATCGTCCAGCCCGAGGAGCGCCGCGAACGCAACTCCCCTCATGCCGCCGCGTATCGCCCTTTCCTGCGCGTTTAGGCGGTAGGGGAATATCCGCTTGTGCCCCGCGAGGTGCAGCGTTTCGTACTTGTCGCTGTTGTAGGTTTCCTGAAACACGGTCACATAGTCCGCGCCGCATTTGTGGACATAGGCGTATTCGTCGGTGTTCATCGGGTACACCTCTATCCCGACATTCTTGAAATACTCATGCGCTATTCTGCACGCCTCGCCGATGTATTCAACGTCGCTCATTTTGCGGCTTTCTCCGGTGAGGATAAGTATTTCCTCCATGCCCGTTTTAGCGATAGCCTCCATTTCCCTGCGTATCCCGTCATAGTCAAGCTTCGCGCGGCGAATTTTGTTGTGGCAGTTGAACCCGCAGTAAATGCAGTAGTTCTCGCAGTAATTCGAGATGTAAAGCGGCGTAAAAAGGCACACGCTGTTCCCGAAATGCTTTCGCGTTTCTACGGTCGCTTTCGCCGCCATCTGCTCCAGAAACGGCTCCGCGGCAGGCGAAAGCAGCGCCGCGAAATCCTCCGTAGAGGGGTACTCCGCCTCAAGCGCACGCTTTACGTCCGCGGCGGTGTATTTGTTATAGTCATACGCTTTCATTCGCGCCACGACCTGCTCCCCGATGTCCGAGTCCTCCAGTATTTCCATATCGGGGAGATATGTCATGTGGTCTGTTCTCTGCTCAGGCATAACAGTACCTCCTTATTCCATGATAAATCCCGTCAGCGGCGAGGACGCGTCCGCCTTGTCAAGCACTCTTCCCGTGCCCGCGAGATATGCCGTTCTTCCTGCGATGATCGCGTGCCTGAACGCCTTTGCCATATCCACGATATTCCCCGCGGTCGCGATAGCCGTGTTCGCCATTATCGCCGACGCGCCCATTTCCATAGCCTCGCACGCCTGCGACGGCCTGCCAATCCCCGCGTCAACGATTATCGGCAGGTCTATCTCCTCGATAAGTATGCGGATAAACTGCTTTGTCGACAGCCCCTGATTTGACCCTATCGGCGCGGCAAGCGGCATGACAGCCGCTGCGCCCGCGTTCACCATATCACGCGCGGCGTAAAGGTCGGGGTACATATACGGCATGGGGATAAAGCCCTCCTTTGCGAGCATTTCGCACGCTTTCGCCGTTTCGTAGTTATCGGGGAGCAGGTACTTTGAATCGTGTATGACCTCTATCTTGATGAACTCCCCGCAGCCCGCTTCCCGCGCGAGCCGCGCTATCCTTACCGCCTCCTCGGCGTTTCTCGCGCCCGAGGTGTTCGGAAGAAGCGTTACCCCTTTCGGGATATGCTCGAGGATATTCCCGTTGAAGCTGTTCACACGGCGCAGCGCGAGGGTGATTATCTCCGCGCCCGCGTGCTCGACCGCCGCGTTGATGAGGTCAAGGTCGAATTTCCCCGAGCCGAGAATGAACCTAGAATTAAATTCATGCCCCGCAATTATCAGTTTGTCGTCCATATTATTTCCTTTCCGCGGAGAGCTGTTCCCCGCCTAAAATTATCTCGATCACCTTGCTCGCCTGATGTCCCGCGCAGATAATGACCCGCGATGCGGTAAGCCCCTCTCCGTCCGCAACGTCCGTCCTGCCGTCGCCGCAGAGGTAGAACCTGTCGGTCAGCTTTCGCGTGCGTATCTCGTTCGCCCTGCCCCAACCCGCCATTCCCGAGCCGGAGATGACATATTTTTCGGGGCATTTTTCAAGCAGCGTGTTCACCAGCATTGCCTTTTGTTCGGGCAGGTCGAACGCTTCGCATACTATGTCGCAGTCCGAAAATATCCCCGCGCAGTTTTCCGCGGTTATCTTAATGAAGTGCGGGATCACCTCGCAGAACGGGTTTATTCCCGCGAGTATCTCTTTCAGCGCGTCCGTTTTTTTCATGCCGATATGCCCGAGGGAATACGCCTGTCGGTTGATGTTCGACAGCTCCACACGGTCAAAGTCCGCGACAGTTAAATGCCCCACTCCGCTCCGCACGAGCGCCGCCGCGATATTCGAGCCAAGCCCGCCCAGCCCCGCAATGCCTACCCTAGCGGATTTAAGCCTGTCATAGATAGGCTTCCTGCTGCGGGAATTTACCGCCTGCGCAAGCTGTTCTTCCGTAATGTTCATCAGCCGCCTCCCACAAAGCCCACTACCTCAAGCTCGTCGCCGTCGGACAATACGACGCTGCCATACTCGCCTTTCGGGACGATGTCATTGCCCAGCATTACCGCGACCGTTTCGGGCTTCAGCTTCTCCTGCGCAAGATACTCCGAAACGGTCATTCCGTCCGCCATGACCTCTTCTCCGTTGATCTTAACCATCTGCTCTCACTCCTCGCATACAATTATTTCCATGCAATAAAAAAGACCGCCTCCAAGCTGCACCCAAGGTGGTACACCCCAAAGAACGATCTGACGTTACTAATATTCTATTGCTCCTTTATGATACCACATTCCCGCCGTTTTGTCAAGAGCGGCTCCGAATTATTTTTTGCCCGCGCAGTAGGTTTTGCCGCAAATCTGGTCTTATTAAATATTAGAATTCTGAATATTGCAGTAATATCACGATGGCGTATAATATAAGCAGCAAAGATGCAAAACAACAAAACGATCAAGGAGAACTAATAAAAATGAATGACAGAGCAGAGCTTAACAGAAACCTCGCCCAGATGTTAAAGGGCGGCGTTATCATGGACGTAACGACGCCGGAGCAGGCTAAGATCGCCGAGGCGGCAGGCGCCTGCGCGGTTATGGCGCTGGAGCGTATTCCCGCGGATATCCGCGCCGCAGGCGGAGTAGCCCGCATGAGCGATCCGAAGATGATAAAGGGTATTCAGCAGGCGGTTTCCATTCCTGTTATGGCAAAGTGCAGGATCGGACATTTTGCCGAGGCACAGATCTTACAGGCTATCGAAATAGATTATATTGACGAGAGCGAGGTGCTTTCCCCTGCGGACGACAAATACCATATCGATAAGACGCAGTTTGACGTTCCCTTTGTCTGCGGGGCAAAGGACTTAGGCGAGGCGCTCCGCCGTAT
>CAMEPN010000011.1 GCA_945931735.1 uncultured Clostridia bacterium | reverse complement strand
GTCCGAGCCGCTTTCGGTCAGGGAAGAGCTTCCGCTCCCGCCCGAGCAGGCGGTGCTCATCATTACCGCGGCAGCCAGCGCAGCCGCACAAAGTTTTTTCGCTAAAGAAGTCATAATTTCTCCTTACATCAATATACCATTTTTACTAATGCCATACGGCTATCTATTATTATATAACGTTTTTTCCGTCTTGTAAATATGTTTTTGGGCATTTTCTTTCCCATTGCGCCGCATATTCTATTTGTTGTTTTATTGTCATTCATATTTTACAGTAAAAACTTACCAGAATTTTATTACTTATTTTTGTACAAAACCACTTGAAATTTTTATATTACGGTGCTATAATATAGTCATAAAGCCCATACAGAAAATCAAGGTATGGGTTCAAATTTAAAAACTTTTCTCATGTCTGCAAAAGATTGAGAAAACATTCACAACAATAATACGGAACTGCGCCTTTCCCTCTTCATGCGAAAAAGGGGAGCCACCGCGGAAGCCGAAAAATTTAAGGAGGACATTACAATGGACAGATTAAAGGGTAAAGTAGCGATAGTAACCGGTTCTACAAGCGGTATCGGCGTCGGCATCGCGCAGATGTTCGCGGCAGAGGGCGCGAAGGTAGTAGTCTGCGGCCGCCGCGAAACAAAGGGACAGGCTGTTGTAGACAGCATCGTAAGCAACGGCGGAGAGGCTATGTACCACTTCATGGATATCACGCAGACCGACAGCATCGACGCCCTGCTCAAGGACACCGCCGATAAGTACGGCAAAATCGACATTCTGGTAAACAACGCCGCTAACGTTGCGTTAAAGGACGGCCGCGTTGACGAGCTGACCCTCGAGATGTGGGACGCTATCTTCCAGAGCGATATCCGCGGCACATTCTACGCTATCAAGAGCGTTCTTCCCTACATGAAGGAAAACAAGGGCGGCTCCATAATCAACATCGGCTCCATGGCGTCGTGCAGCGGCGACCTCGGCTCCACCGCATATGCTTGCGCAAAGGCGGGTATCGACAAGCTGACGGAATACACCGCATTGCAGTACGGCAAGGAAAATATCCGCTGCAACTGCGTTCGCCCCGGCCTTATCGTAACGCCCGACAACGAGGCTCATGTTCCTCAGGTGCTTAAGGACATCTTCCTCAACAACATCATGGTAAACCGTTACGGCTGCCCCGCAGATATCGCAAATATGTGCGTTTACCTTGCTTCCGACGAGAGCGAGTATTTCACGGGTCAGGTCGTTACCGTCGACGGCGGTCTGAATGCTCACACCACGACAGTTGGTCAGTTCAAGGAAATGAAGTCCCGCACATGGTGATAAGCTGTCAAATAATATAATAATTTACAGGTCGCTCTCACTTATCTGTGAGGGTGACCTTTTTTGCCCCGCGTGTTTTCTTAAAAATCTCACACCGCAATCATTGACTTTACGGACGCTATGTGGTATGATAAATCTATAAAACCAATTTCTTTCGTTTTTCGGGAGGAACATATGAACATAATCTCAATGATAATGCCCAAAATGCAGGTGGCATATATTTACAGCGACAATACTATCCGTCAGGGTCTTGAAAAATTCCGAGCGCACGGCTACACCGCGATCCCCGTGCTGACGCGGGATAATACATATTACGGAACGGTGACCGAGGGCGACTTTCTGCGCAGCCTTATCGACAGCGAAAACAACAGCATGAAGGACAAGGAAAAAATGCTGATAAGCGACATCGTCCGCCCGGGCTTTAATCCCTGCGTCCATGTCAACATCTCCATGAACGAGCTTTTTGAGCGCTCGATAAATCAGAGCTTTATTCCCGTAGTGGATGACCGCGATTTTTTCGTGGGGATAGTTACGCGGCAGAAAATAATACGCTATTTCATCGACGAATATATCGGAAACGGAGCGGAACGCAATGGATAACAGACCGTCGTTCAGCGCGCTGAACATAATCCGCCGCATTATTACCGAGTCCGTCCGCGAGGGCGACATCTGCATCGACGCCACAGCCGGCCGCGGAAACGACACGCTGCTCCTTTCGCAGCTCGTCGGCGACAGCGGTCACGTCACCGCGTTCGATATCCAGCAGGATGCAGTGGACAGCACGCGTGCGCTGCTCGAGCAGAACGGCGTTTCCCACCGCGCCGATGTGCTGCTGAAAAGCCACAGCGAGATGGGCAGCCTTTTCGCCGAGGGCACAGTGTCCTGCATAACCTTCAATTTCGGGTGGCTCCCCGGCGGCGACCATAATATTTTCACCGACAAAACAAGCTCGATCGCCGCGATAGAGCAGGGGCTTCGTCTGCTGAAAAGCGGCGGGATAATGACGCTGATAATCTACTACGGCAGAGAAACCGGCTTCGAGGAGCGCGACGCGCTGCTTGAGTTCCTCCCGACGATCGACAGCAAAAAATACACCGTCATAGAAATGCCGTTCGTGAACAGGACAAACTGCCCGCCTATCCCCGTTATCATTCTTAAAGATATGTAAATAAAAAATTTTTTAAAAAAGGTATTGACAAATCAAATTTATTGTGGTATAATCTTTTATGTTGTGAAGCTGCTATAGCTCAGTTGGTAGAGCACATCCTTGGTAAGGATGAGGTCATCAGTTCGAATCTGATTAGCAGCTCCAAAAGATGATCCCCTTTGCGAAAGCAGAGGGGATTTCTTTTTATATGCGGTTATCAACAAAATGACATTCGCCGTAAACATTCCAAATCAACAATGAAAATTGTTCCCAAAAAAGCTCTTATTTTCAAGCAAAAATCAACATTTATTTTGCCGTAAAATATCAAGAATTATATGCCAAAACTATTGACAATATCAGTAAAAAGCAGTATAATAAAGGTCGAAATACAGCATTTTTTATATTAAAACCATGAAAAATGTGAAAAAACTCAGGGCAATCAATTCTGCCTTTTTTCTATGTTATGAGGAGGAATAATTATGGCTTTCATTGATATGGTCGAATGGTCACCCCAAAACAACGCCGAATTTGCTCACCGTTTCCCGCAGAGCAATCTGAGCACAGGCACTCAGCTTATCGTGCATGAGTCGCAGGAGGCGGTTTTTTTCTCGAAGGGGCAAATACTCGGCAAATTCGGACCCGGCTCGCATACTCTCTCCACCCAAAATCTTCCTTTGCTGAGAAATCTGTTCGGTATACCCTTTGGAGGCAGAAATCCTTTCATGGCGGAGGTGTGGTTCGTAAACAAGACAGCGCCGCTCAACATAGACTGGACGACAACTACCATGAGGTTTATGGACCCCGATTACGGACAGATGCTTCCGCTTATCGCAAAGGGAAGATACGGTCTTAAAGTAACTGACGCAGAGCGTTTTCTCGTGAAATTGGTCGGTACGATGCAGAGCTTCACGGCAAAAGAGCTTACGGATCATTTCAAAGGCGCAATGATAGCCAAAACAAATTCTTCAATAATTGCATTCATGAACGCAAATCGCGTCGGTATAAACAGCATAGCCATGCATCTGGACGATCTGTCCAAATTCATCAAGCAGCCGATGTCGGAATTTTGGGAGGAATACGGCTTCAACCTCGAGGGCTTTTATATAACGGAGGTCAATCTCGACACCTCTACGCAGGAGGGAAGAAAGATCTCCGAGGCAATGTCCGACCGCTCCGCACAGGCTATCGCGGGATATACATGGCAGCAGAAGCAGTCCTTTGATGTTGCGGGAAACGCCGTCAACAGCGGTTCCTCGATGGGTATACTCGGCGTTGCAATGATGACAGGCGCTTTTTCGGGCAATAACACTATGGGCGGCGCGATGATGCAAACGCCCCCTCAAAATCAATATCAATTTTACGGGCAAAACCAAGCGGGTCAGAATTTCGGCGCCGCTCCAAATCAAAGAATAGTTCGTAAGGAAATTTTCTGCTCGAATTGCAGCAAGAAATTCTCGGCGGACTCCGCTTTTTGCCCCCACTGCGGAAACAAATACAATCCCTGCCCGATGTGCGGAGCGGATAATTCGCCCAAATCAACAAGATGTGTGACCTGCGGCTCTGTCCTTACAACGAATAACGTTTCGGACAATGTCTGCTCCAAGTGCCATAACCCTGTTCAGTTCGGTGTTAAGTTCTGCCCTATATGCGGCAATAAGCTGCAATAACAGCTGGGAGGCATTATGAAAAAGCGTGAATATTTTGCTGTCGGTCTGATACTGTTTATACTGGGAATAGCTGTTCTGGCTTTTGCATTCGTTATGCTCAGCCCGCTGTTCGTATACTTCCGGGGGGAATATATTTTTTCCTGCGTCAGTGTTTCTCTGCTTTATCTCGCTGTATTTCTGCCGATCGTATTCGGCTCGTTTAAGGGCGGGGTAGCAACAATCGCCGCAAGCGGAGCCGTATACTACAAGGGCTTAACGATATACGGCATTATCTCTATCGCGGACATCGCCCTTGCGTTTACCCTTATTCCGCTCAGCGTCGCGATAGTAATTCAGAGCGTTGCAGTATTTGTTTTTGTTGTATGGCTCCTCATGGCAATCGTCACAAAAGACCATATAGAATCCTCTCTTCGTGACGAGGAAATCAAGAAATCGCCCGTTATGGAGTTAAGAAGCAGATCGCGCAAGCTTGCGGCGATTGCCGCCGGACTTGATAAGGGCAGCAGCATACGCGCCGGCGCGGAAAAAATTGCTGATGATATGCAGTACCTTTCTCCGGGCAATACAGACGACGCGCATGATATCGAACGCAGAATGCTCGCTGTTCTGGACAGCATTATTATGGACAGCTATTTCGCTTCCGAAGAAAAAGGCTCCACAGACTCGTTAGAAAGCAAATTCAGAAATTTCGACGCTCTTTACAGAGAACGGAAAAATATGCGTTAAGAAAGAGGAAAATGATATGACGGGCAAGATCTTCAAGGAATCTTCTAATATTTATCAGGATCAAGCAAAAATCCTGTTTGATTACTATAAGGCTGCCGCCGAAACCATTGTTGCCGCGGAAATCGCGGAGGAACAGAACAAAGCCGACCTCATCAGGCAGCGCGATGAGATGATCGCTGTCAGAAACAAGTCAAAGACCATTGCGATCGTAATGTTCGCGCTGTTTTTCCTTATTGTTACGATCGTAATCGGCATCGTGTATCTCGTAAAGTACTTCAAATGCAAAGACGAGGTCGAAAGGTTCGATGGACTTATTATTCAGTGCGACGAAAGATACAGGAATATTCGCAGAGAGTACAAGGTCAATAAAATCGGCGTTGTGTATGTTCCCGTTGCAACAAGAGTTCCGTTTGAGGACAAGAGCATCGTTCTGGATCACACCGGTTCTGTCGAGGAGACCGATTTTAACCTTACCGTACTAAATCAGCCCGACGACTTCCAAAGCTCTGTTCAGCAGCTGTCCGACACGCTGGATAAGCTGCCGGTCGTGGAAGACAATACTATGACGGAAACGGTCAATACCTCGGATTATTCTACCTCTATCCAGAACATCACCCTGTATGATTATATGGGCAGCATAGACAGGCAGGTCAGAAATATAAGCTATCTCCTCGGTGACAGCAACAACGCTTCCGTAAGGATCCCTGTCATAAGCCCCGGCAGCAAAGACGCAGAATATCTCCGCGATTATTCCACCACTGACACCGGCTCTCATAATGTTGTAAAGGTATTCGATGTATCCTTCGACGACCGCCTTGCTAAGTTCGCTTCGCTTAACGCGCTTAAGGATCAGATAAAGAACACCGGAGATTCGGACAGCAACGAATACATAAAGCGCCTTATGAGGCGCCTTGCCGATTCCGTACAGCTTCTTACCAAAACCAAGCTGTCATCTCAGAGCAAGCTTACCAATTATACCTCTTCGATATTCAATCTGGTGCTCAAGGCGGGATTTACCCAGTATTCCCCTACGCTTGAAGCAGAGGAGATCGAAAGAGTGCGCTCCGAAAACATCTTCGACTACCATACCGCGGCAAACGACTATTCCCCGTTTGCTCTTAAAGCAAGCTCCGTCGTCAAGTACGAGCTGTTTTCAGACAGCTGGATAGCCGAGGACGGCTCAAGAACATCAATGCCGTTCGGTATGCATCAGATAGATGAAGAGATCTTCATGCCGGTCATCGCCGCGCTTATGGAAGAAAACAAGATCGAGAGAATGAAGATATACAATAACATTGACGATCAGAAGAGAATGTATGTCGACAGATGGAAAACAGAGATCGGCAATTATTTCAGAGATAACCGCAAGACAGCAGACGAGCTTATTACTCATATGCGCGAAACCTATGCGGATTACATGAACGCATATAATATGTATCAATCTCTTATCAATACCAGCTCCGCAATGAAACAGAGCGGCAGCACTGACGACAGCGAGGTAAAGGAAACCGAGGCTCAGGCGGAAATGATCGCAGGCTTCGAGGCTCAGGCTTCGCAGTGCAATCAGCAGCAGGAAGCGTTTGCGGAATTTATGGACAGGATAAATGACAGCATAGACGAAAGCACGCGGCAATTCGAATATATCGAATACTACGAAGGCTCGCTCAGAGATTCTATGGCGCATGAAACGGCGGTTGCGTTCTCCGATCTTCACGCCCTTGACAGACGCCGCAGAAATCTTGTCGGAGTAAGCCCATATGTTGCCGACAATGCCGTACTTCTTCCCGAGCCTATGATAAATCCGGAAGTTTTCGACAGCATACAGACAGATCTGGTGCAGAAAGTAAACGGCGCTATCGGACAGCCTAACGTGGTAAGTCTTGAAAAAACCGACGCGGCTGCTGTTGAATGCGGGGAGTGACAAATTATGGCTGATTTTAATATTGTAGTAGATACAAACCCCATGGCGGAATCAGTATCGACCGTGTCGCAGCATCTCACTGCAACGACCGCCGCAGTAGTCGCAATGCAGGCAGCCGTTATTGCGTCAGAGAAGCAGTCGGCAAATAAAATATGCGAAAACGTCGACAAGGGTTTTTACAATCTTATCCACTCACAGATTTCGATGAAGCTTTCCGTATGCTATACGGAAATGCAGGCGAAGCTGGCTCTGCTTCTGGAATACGGCAAAACATTGGCAAAGACCCAAGAGCGCATGGAAAGCGATTATAACCGCGTAAAAGGGCAGTACAGACATATTTTCAAGGGACTTGACAAGGCGCTTTCAAACCGCATATCTCAATTGGACAAAGCCGCGGTAGATATCTCCGAAACGAGAAAAAAAGTTACCATGGGTATGTTTGAGCGCCATGTCCCCGAAGCAGTTCTGACGTCCGCAGAGGTCGATATATCCGATCAGGAGATCGTCACCTCGAGAATAAAGGATAAAACAGACCACTCGCTGGATTTCCTTGCAAACAAGGTCAGCGAAAACCATGTTTATAAGTCGCTTATGGAAGCTATGCTGGACAAATCAAGCTCCGAGATCAAGCAGGAAGAATATATTCCCGTTGTATATGCCTCAAAGCAAAGCACCCTTGTTACCGATACTTATGTGTTCAGTCTAAACTATCCCGAATATCTTCCCGAACAGATAAAAAACAATATCAGCTTGAATATCCTTAATCAAGACGAAATATGCGCAAACGATCAGAAGGATGATTTTGAGAGGAAAACTATCTCAGATGAATTTCAGGCTCTTGTTGCGTCATCTTCGCTTGACCAAAGGGTTGCCGAGCAGATGATGCGGCTGTTTCAGCTAGGAGGTTGCTGATGAGTTACACAAGAAGCTATTCTTCATCTATAAATGTCACCGGTTCTGTCAGCGTTTCCTACCCTCCAAGCGAAAGCGGCGGGTCAAGGACTGTGTTTTATGAGCAAAATGTTCCGATAAGATTTGATGTTACCGTTGCGACCGAACCCTTCGACAAAAGCGTCAGCGACGCAAGCCTGTGCGTCGACGGACTTACAGCGTCTGTTGCGGCGATGAATACGGCAAACTGCGCTGCTATCGCGCAGTGCTCCGATCAGATATCCGACAGCATTATCAAAGGGTTTTATAACCTTGTCCAAAACGATATTTCAACAAAAAAAGCGGAAAACAACACGGTTATCCAGACGAAATCCGCGTTGCTGCTCGAGCATTCAAAGGCTGTTCAGGACAAGCATAATCGAATGCTGACAGATGTCGAGAGGGAACGCGCAAAGTTCGGCAAGGTGTTTAATGAATTGGACAAGGAGCTTGAAAGGCGAATTACCGAGATCAATAAGCCCGCATTCAGGCTCAGCAAGAAGGTCAGAGAGGAAGTCGTCATCAAGCCTCATCTATCGTCAGCAGCGGAAACAGCCGACCGGCTAGGCTCCGGAAGCAATAACAGCGGCAATATCGCGGTCGCAGGTCTGCGCCGGAAGGTTTCGGTAGTACTTCAGAATTTGGCGGACTCTCTGCATAACAATCTTTTGTATCGCCACACGATGCGTGACATATTATGGAACAAAAGCGTCAGCGAAGAACAGCAGCTCTCATATATTCCTGTTGCGTATTTCGTTGCGGAGGATATTGCAGACGCACACAACGTCTGCAAATGCTATGTATCCGACAACGCGAACAAGGAGGGTATTCTCGCATCCGTATATTCCTACGTCGGCGAAAGAAACGGCGTTGAACCGAAAGCGATCCCGAACGAGGAAATGAAACTTATTGATCAGGCGTTTACAAGCATGGTACAGGATAGTTATTCAAGCACAGGCGATTACAACGAATATCAGGAGCGCATATATACCGAAATATGCAGAATGTGGAAAGCCGACTGTGCAGGGCTTAAACAGGTGTAAATACTCAAATCAGGAGGATCAAATGGAAACTTTAAACGAAATCAGGTTTGATGACAATGATCTTTTCCTTAAGGATAATATTGTCAAAACAAGCGTCCTGCCGAAGGGTTCAAAGGATCTGAAACGAAATATAAAAATCGAATCCAACACCATTTTTGAGGGAAGTGTATTTGGCAATACGATCAGCATAGACAACGGCGACGTCGTGTTCAAGGGCGCAGTCTTTGCAAACAAAGAGCTTCATATAAGCACTTCAATGTCGGGCAGGATCAAGTTTGTCAAGGCGGCGGCAAGCGCAGAAAGCATTGCGGCTTTGGTATCGTCCGGAAAGGTCATTTTCGGCTCCGATGTAAATTCACCGTCGGTAAGGCTTAAAAACTGCTATATCGGAGGAAGCGTTTTCGGCGCAGAGGTTTATCTTGAAAACTGCGTTGTTCTGGGCGGAGTATTTGCCACAAAAAATCTGACGATCACCAACTGCATTTTCGGAACGTTCAACGCGCCGAGCGTAGAGCTGTCCGGCGTCAACTATATGCTTTATCCGGCGGCATTTTCCATAGAGCCGCTTTCGTTCCTGCCCGGGACGGAGCTGTATAACATCTCAATGGCTCATCTGGGCGCGCTGTTCAAGGGTGATCCGGAGGGCGAGAACACCGGAAAAATAAAAATGGATCTTGAGGACGACCATCAAAGAACAGTGCTCGTGGACGACGACGGTTCGACAACTACCGTAAACAGCTACTCTGTTTCGGGAAGACTGCTTGTCGCGGATCTTATCGATTTCGACAAGCTGGAAAACCACTTCCTTATCGGAGCGGGCGCATTAAACAGCCAGATCCTCAAGGTATATTCTCTGACGAGATCCGACGGCGAAAAATCGGAAGAACTGACTGTCGAAAATATATCCGATTTCTTCTTCAAAATCATCTCGGGCGCAATTCAGATACAGAATATTTCCGGAGAAATAAGCTTTAGCGAGCTTAAGAAAGCGTTTGAATAAATAATTAAGGCTATGTGAGCGGTTCACATAGCCTTTTTTCAGTTTGTCGAAAAAGCTGCGCATTTTCATTTTACAAGCGGCTTCGTGATATCTCTGAGCCATTCCGCTTCGTTTTCGGGGAGCAGCGGCGCTATCGTGTCGCACACCCGCTTCTGATAAGCGTTGAAGCGCTCAAGCTCCCTGTCGGAGAAATACGCGGCGTCAACCCCGTCGGGGTCGAACGGCACCATCGTCAGCGTTTCAAACTCCATGAACCTGCCGTACTCGGTGCGCTCGCTTTCGCGGCAGAGGACAAGGCTCTCGTGGCGTATGCCGAATTTCCCCGCGACATAAAGCCCCGGCTCGTCCGAGGTTATCATTCCCGCCTCGAGCACGCAGTCCGCCATATTCGGGCGTATGCGCCAGTGTATCCTGTTCGGACCTTCGTGGACGTTAAGCAGATATCCCACGCCGTGCCCCGTGCCGTGGTTGAAGTCCATGCCGTATCTCCACAGCGGCTCGCGCGCGGTGTAGTCGAGGTTCGCCCCGCGGCAGCCGTACATGAACTTCGCCGCCGCAAGGTTAAAATGCCCCGCCAGCACCAGCGTAAAGCCCCGCTTTTCCTCGTCGGTCAGCTCTCCGAGAACAAAGGTGCGCGTTATGTCGGTTGTCCCCTCGTAATAATGTCCGCCCGTGTCGGACAGCAGCATTCCCCTTGCGGACAGCTCCGCGTTGCTCTCCTCCGTCGCGGAATAATGCACTATCGCGGCGTGAGCGCCGTATGCCATTATCGGCGCGAAGCTCTGCCCGAGGTAGCCCTCACCCTGCCTGCGGAACTCCTCAAGCTTTTCTGCGGCGCTTATCTCGGTGATACGTGTGCGCCCGATGTTGTGCTTGAGCCAGTACATGAACCTCGTGACCGCGACGCCGTCCTTGATATGCGCGGCGCGCTCCGAGGATATTTCGGCGTCATTTTTCACCGCCTTCATCAGCATTATCGGGCTGCGCATTTCAGCGCGCTTTACCCCGTCGGGGAGCGATTTATCGAACAGGCAGTTTACCTCCGACGGGTCGTACATCACCGCGCCGCCAAGCCCCCGAACCGCTCCGTAAAAATCCTCATACGGCAACAGCTCTATCCCGTCCTCGGACAGCCCCGAAATTATCTCCGCGCCGAAAATATCCCTGTTTGCATAGAGCGCCGCTCGGTCTTGAAAGATCAGCATATACGCAAGGAAAACAGGGTTGTATTCAACGTCGTTGCCGCGCAAATTAAGCGTCCACGCAATCTCGTCCAGCGCCGTGACCGCAAGGCAGTCCGCGCCCGCCGCGCTCATTTTCCCGCGGATATTTTTCAGCTTTTCCGCACGCGGCTGACCCGTGTATTTTTCGGGCAGAGCGTATACAGGCTCCGCCGAAAGCGGCGGGCGGTCAGCCCAGACCATTCCGCCGATGTCCTCCGAAAAGGAGAATGTCACCTTTTTCGCGGAAAGCTCCCTTTCGAGCGTTCTCGCCATGTTTGCGCGAACGGTTTTTCCGTCAAACCCGAGAACGGAGCCTTCCGGCATTTTTTCCGCAAGGAACTTCGCAATGCTCGGAACGCCCTCCTCCCCCGATTTCATCAGCGCTATCCCGCTTCCGCGAAGCTGCTGCTCCGCCTGCAGGAAATAGCGCCCGTCCGTCCAGAGCGCCGCCTCGTCAGCCGTTACGACGAGCGTACCCGCCGAGCCTGTGAACCCCGACAGGAACTCGCGCAGCATAAAATGCTCCCCGACGTATTCCGAGCCGTGGCAGTCCTCCGTGCAGACAATGTATGCGTATATCCCGCGCTCGTTCATACGCCCTCTGCGCGCGCCGATTTTTTCGGGTACAGTCATATCTGCTCCTCCATAGTGAAAATGCTTTTTCCGTCGGACAGCACTCTGCTGCCCTCGTCGACACCCATTTTGTACAACAGCTCGTCGCTCACCGAAAGCAAAAGCTCGCCGCCGTCCGCGCCGCGAAGCCGCACCTCGTCCATGCGCTCGCCGCCCTCGGGCAGCCCCTCGCAGCCGAAATCCGGCTCGACTATCCTTGTGACAGTATATTCTCTCATTTTCCGCTCCTGCGCTATTTTCCGCACCAGCAGCACGCTCACGGGGCTGATCTGCGCGATATCGTCTATCCTGTAAATCGGCTCGTCGGAAGCGCGCTCAGCGTCCGCATAGACTTCGCACGCACCGCCCAATACAACGCGCAGCGGCTCGTCCGTCGGGTTTACGAAAAGCGCCAGCCCGCCGCCCGGCATCTCCGCAAACGCACCGCCGCCGAGGTCGGCAAACGTGAGCTGCGACCGTATCTCGTCCGATGTTCTTAATCTAAACTGCGGGAATTTACGCCGCAGCGCGATAAGCCCTCGGTAATATTCGACCGTGTCGGCGTTTTCAATTATTTTGCTCCATTTAAGTGAATTTACGCTGTCCGGCGAGCAGTAGCTGTTCCCGTCGAAGCCCTCGCCGAGCGGCTTTGAGCGCAGATACTCCTGCCCCGCCTGAATGAACGGTATCCCCTGCGCGAATATCACCAGCGCAGCCGCCATTCTGTCCGCCGCAATGCGCCGCGCCTTGTCCGCCTCGGGCATCGACAGAGCGAGCTTGTCCGCGCGGGTAAGATTGTCGTGGCACTCGACATAATTAATGCAGTGAAGCGGATCGTCCGTCCAACGCCGCTCTTTACTGATATTTATTTCCGGGTGGAACACTCCCCCCGCAAGTCCCGATTTTATCATTTCGGCGCGCTCCGTGTCCGCCGCTCCGCTGACATAGCCCCTGTCCCGCGCATTGAACACCGAGCCTTTCACCGCGTCGCGGAAATCGTCCCCGAACATCGCGAAGCATGGCACCGAGCGCGCGTTCTTCTTCATCGCGCGCAGGTTTTCGGGCATGGGCGAAGCGCCGCCCGTCCAGCCCTCTCCGTAGAGCAGTATATCGGGATTTATCGCGCGCAGCGCCTCTGCGCACTCGTTAAGCGTCTTAATGTCCAGCAGCCCCATGAGGTCGAAGCGAAAGCCGTCCAGCTTATACTCCCGCGCGAGAAAGCACAGGCTGTCCTTAATGAACTTTCGCGCCATTTTCCGCTCGCTCGCAAATTCGTTGCCGCAGCCCGAGCCGTTGGAGTATTTACCCGAACCGCGATAGTAATAATGCGGGAACGTCCGCCCGAACGGCGATTCGTCGGCGGAAAAGCTGTGGTTATACACAACGTCCGCAGTGACCCCAAGCCCCATTTCGTGCGCCGCCATGATAAGCTGCCGAAGCTCCCTTATCCTTGCGTGACCGTCGTTCGGGTCGGAGGAATACGTCCCCTCGGGCGCCATCATCAGCCGCGGGTTATAGCCCCAGTTATACCCGCCATTGCTCTCGAAATCGAACACGGGCATCAGCTGAATATGAGTGACCCCAAGGCTGCGGACATATTCAAGCCCGACAGGCTTCCCGCCGCACGTCACGCCGCTCTCCGAAAAGGCGAGAAATTTCCCCCTATGGGTAAAATCAGCGCTTTCGTCCATGGAAAAATCGCGCACGCTAAGCTCGTAAATTACCGCGTCCGCAGGCGACGACAGCCGCACGGGAGCGATGTTTTCCCAGCCGTCGGGCGCAGCGCGTTCCATATCCGCGACCATTCCGCGCTGACCGTCCGCGCTCGCCGATACGGAATAGATGTCCGCCGTTTCGCGCGTTGTACCCATTATCGTGACGGAATAGGTATAGTACACCCCGTCGAGATCGCCGCTTCGGGAATATTCCCACGCCCCGCAGCCTATCTTTTTCATGTCCGCCGAAAAGAACGGCTCGGGGGCAGTTCCGCTTTCGTAAAGCCGAAGCTCCACCCGCTCCGCCGACGGCGACCACACGCGGAACACCGTCCCGCCGCGCGAATATACTGCGCCAAGCTCCCCCGCGAAAGCAAGCTTATCAGCCGCCTTGAATTTACTGCGCACCGCTGCCATATTTTCCTCCGCACCTGCTGTAAAGCCGCGCCGCCCCGCGGGGCAGTGCGGCTGTATATCATCTGAAATACTTCTCGGAAAGCTCTCTTAGGAACGACGCGCGCTTTGAAGTCAGCTCGCCGTTCTGCATACGCCAGCTCCAGTTTCCACCTACCGTCGAGGGGACATTCATGCGGGCATTCTTCCCAAGCCCGATTATATCCTGCATCGGCACGATAACAAGCCCTGCGGGACTTGCGTACAGCCGCTTTATGCAGCACCTGTTAAAGCTCTCGAAAAAGCCCTTGTCGAGGTAATCCCTCGCCATTGCGCGGGACTTACCGTCCGCTTCCTTGTACCACTGCATTATAGTCGCGTTGTCGTGCGTTCCCGTGTATGCGACGCAGTTCGGGACGTAATTGTGCGGCAGGTGGTCGTTGTCTGTGTTGTCGGGGTTAAATCCGAATTGCAGCACGCGCATTCCCGGGAAGCCCGTGTTTTTCAGCAGGACTTTCACGCTGTCGAAAATATCGCCAAGATCCTCCGCGATGATGTTTACATTCCCGAGCTTAGCCTTAATCGCGTTGAAAAGGTCCATTCCCGGTCCCTGTTCCCATGTGCCGTTTTCGGCGGTCGTGTGACCAAACGGGATAGCGTAATAGGTGTCGAACGCGCGGAAGTGGTCGATACGGAGCATATCATAGCACTGCGCGGACTTGCTTATGCGCTTTATCCACCAGTCATACCCCGTTTTCTTCATTTCCTCCCAGTTATACAGCGGGTTGCCCCAGAGCTGACCCGTCTTTGAGAAATAATCCGGCGGCACTCCCGCGACGCGCTTCGGGTTGCGCTTCTCGTCAAGCTCGAACAGCTCGGGCTGCGCCCATACGTCGGCGCAGTCGGGCGAAACGTATATCGGGATATCCCCGATTATCTGTATGCCGACGCTGTTGCAGTAGCGGTGGAAGCGGTTCCACTGGCGGTAGAAAATGTACTGCACAAACTTTATGAAGCGGATCTCCTCCTTAAGCTCGGAGGTGTATTTCTCGACTGCCTCGGGCTGGCGGAGCTTGATATCCTCGTCCCACATATTCCACGGTCTGCCGCCGAATTTCGCTTTAAGCGCGGTGAACAGCGCGTAGTCGTCCAGCCAGTCGGCTTCCTCCAACACGAACGAGGTGTACCCCACGTCGTCCTCGAAATTCTCGAACGCCTGCCGCAGGAGCTGCATTTTCGTCGCGCTCACCTTGTCAAAATCCACATACCCGGGGTCAGCGCCGTAGTCGGCGGCAGCGCACATCTCGCGGGTGATATACCCGTTCTCGCAAAGCTCGTCGAGGTCGATCATCAGCGGATTACCCGCAAAGGACGAAAACGGCTGATACGGCGAGTCGCCGTATCCCGTCGGCCCTATCGGTAGCACCTGCCAGTATTTCTGACCCGCCGACTTGAGCCAATCGGCGAATTTCTCCGCCTCGCTCCCGAATGTCCCTATCCCATAGGGGGAGGGCAGCGAGGTTATGTGCATAAGTACGCCGCAGCTTCTGTTCATAAAATCATCTCCTGTTCGGCTCATCTGTTCCAATATTTTCTGTCCAGGCTTCTGAAGCTTATCGCCTGCGAGATATGCTGCCGCTGTATCTCTTCGCTTCCGTCGAGGTCGGCGCAGGTGCGCGCAACCTTAAGTATCCTGTCGTAAGCCCTCGCGGTCAGCCCGAGTTTTCCGAACGCGTCTTTCAGCATCTGCTGCGCGCCGTCCGTCAGTCGGCATACCTCGGATATGATGTCGGGAGTTATCCCGCTGTTCGCCTTTATCCCCGTGCCCGCGAAGCGCTTCGCCTGTATGTCGCGCGCCCGCTGCACCCGCTCGGCAATCGCGGCGGAGCTTTCCTGCGGGGTGCGCTCGGAAAGGTCGGAATATTCCACCGCCTTCACCTCGACCTGTATATCTATCCTGTCGAGAACAGGCTGCGATATCTTGCCGAGATAGGCGCTCACCTTCTGCGGGGAGCAGGTGCATTTCTTCGCGCTCCCGAAGTTACCGCAGGGGCAGGGGTTCATCGCCGCGACGAGCATTATATTG
>CAMEPN010000010.1 GCA_945931735.1 uncultured Clostridia bacterium | reverse complement strand
TGTGCGCGGAGCTTGAATTGCGGAACTCGTAGATATTCTGGTCATCGTCGCCCACGGCAATTACACGCATATCCTCGTTGCGCTCCATTAACGCCTTAATAAGTGCAAACTCATTCGCGTCCATGTCCTGCGCCTCGTCGATAACGGCAACGGTTTTTGTGATTTGCCCCTGCTCGACCTCGCCCTCGGAAGTCCTTCGCGCCGCCTGCGCCACGCTATCCGCGGAGTTTTCAAGCGACCCAATTCTCCCCGAAATATCAAAGCAATAGGAATGGAATGTCTTTATATCCATATACCGCACAGCGCCGCCCATAAGCGCGGAAAGCCGCTGCCTGAACTCCGTCGCCGCCGCGCGGGAGAATGTCAGCATAAGAAGCTGCTCGTGCTTGGTGTCCTCCATTTGATAGAGCGAAGCGAGCTTGCGGACAAGCACCATTGTCTTGCCGCTGCCGGGGCCTGCGGTGACTACGATATACTTTGATTTGTCGTCATTGATTATCTCCTGCTGGCGCGGCGAAAGCGAACCGAAAATGCGGTTATATTTCTCGGGGGTAATGTTGCGGTTTATCTCGTCCTCGCGACCCGCGAAATACTTCGCGATGAATTTCTTGTAGTCCATGCCGAAGTAATCCGACACAAACCGCAGCGCCGCGTCATAGTCGCGGGTCATCATATTCGCGTACTCGCCGACGATATGTATCTGCTGAATTTTCTGCTTGTAGTATTCGCTTAGCTGCCTGTAATCCTCGGTTTTGTAGCTGATTTTGTTGTTTTGTTCCAGACGGGTTATCTGCATTGCGTTGTACAGCACCAAAAAGCCGCCCTCGATGTCAATCGCGCCTATCTTTGACAGGTAGAGCAGGGCTGACTTCACATCCTCAATATCGGGCTTTTCAAGCGAGCGCTCGCCACAGTATTCCAGCAGCTCAAGCTCCGAAAACTCAACAAGTATCTCGTCATTTTCGGGCGCTTTATGCTCCTCCGCCTTTGAATAAAGCAGCTCGAGGATATTCCCCGCCGCCCAGATACGCTGTTCCGACTTCTCCTTTATCCTGCCGATATCGTCCGTCAGAACTATCTGCACATTCTCCCCCGAAATATGCGCTTTCTGCATATATCCCTTGATCATAAAGAAATACAGCAGGGTCTTGATCGACTTTACGGAAGCGGCGGGAATGCCGTTTTCCTGCGCGTGCTCGTTGAGGTCTTTGAGGTTATAGAACCCCGTTCCCTCGGTTATGTTGTTCAGCAGGAACCGCTCCAATGCGGCAAAACGGCTTAGTATATTTGCGGATTTTCGCGCCGTGTCATTCTTTCGTATATAAGCGGTAAGGTCGTTTGCATTGGCAAGTATTCCGCTCTCGCGCATAACGCCGATACAGTATACCACGTCCTCCATGGGTATTCCGAGAATATCTGACAGGTGGTCAACGCGGCTTTCGGCTTCTTCGTTTCCCGCGTCGGCGCGGCTTCTCTCGCTGATAAGACTGCGGATAATCCGCGCGGCATACTGCTTGTGCTTGTCGTCAAGCTTGTCAAGCGCGTTAATCTTTTCCGCCGCTTCGATATAGCTCTTTGCGTTTATGCTGGACGCAAATACACGCGGAACATTCTTCCCGCGCTTCAGATATCCTGCGGTTTCGAGCGCGTTTATCGCGTTTGTTACGCGGGTTTCGATCTCGTTCTGCTCGTCGTTCCAGCCCGCGATGCGCGCAAGCTCCAATGCGGAGCGCGTGAACGTCATGCGATAGCGCGAGCACTCCTTGACCGCGCGCCAGATCTGGTTTATTTCCTTGATAGACAGCTTGCTCTGATTGAGCATCATGAAATGCCCGTCAAGATCCTCGTCCTTAAACAGCACATAGCATTCCGCCTGAAGCTCCTCGTCGCGCCCCGCTCTGCCCGCCTCCTGAACATAGTCCTCCAGCGAAGCGGAGATGTCGAAATGCACCACAAGCCCTACGTCGGATTTATCAACGCCCATGCCGAAAGCCGAGGTCGCAACGATAACATTGACCTCGCCGTTCATGAATTTCTCTTGATTAGTGACTTTCTCGCTCTTGTCCATTTTCCCGTTGAACGGCAGCGCCTTTATCCCGTCCGCTTCAAGCCGCGCGGCGAGAGAATAAGTTCTCTTGACCTTGGAAACATAGACGATCGAGGGAGATTTTTTCGCGGTCAGCAGATTTCTGAGCGCAAGGTATTTCTCCTCGTCGTTGTCCTTGTAAAGCACCTCGTACCGCAGATTGTGCCGCGACGCCCCCGAAGCGAAAAGCTCCATCTCTATCCTGAGCTTGTTTCGGAAATAATCGCTTATGTCGCTGATTACTTTTTGCTTTGCTGTGGCAGTAAAGCAGGACACGGGAATAGGCTCGGAAAGGTTTTTCTTCTCCTGCAATTCGCGGATAAATTCGCCTATGTAGAGATAGTCAACGCGGAAATCCTGCCCCCACGCGGAAAAGCAGTGCGCCTCGTCAATGACAAAGCGTGTGATGTGGCGGTTGAGCATGAGGTTTTCTATCGTCTTTGAACGGAGCGATTCCGGCGAAATGTACAGCAGGGAAGCCTGCCCGTTCTGAACGCGCTCAATTGCGCTTGCTCTTTCCACCGGGTCAAGCAGACCGTTTATCGTCACCGCGTCGGCTATCCCCTTTGCCGCCAGATTGTCCACTTGGTCTTTCATCAGCGACTGGAGCGGCGAAATTACAACGGTAAGTCCGCGGCAGGTGTCCCCCGACATCAGCGCGGGGAGCTGGAATGTTACCGACTTTCCGCCGCCCGTCGGGAAAACGGCTATCAGCGACTTGTTGTCTACTGCCGCCTGCGCAGCCCTTTCCTGAAGCGGCTCGCCGTCGTATTTGCGGAAGCTGTCGTAGCCGAAATACTGCTTAAGCTTTGTGTGGATATCATGCTCGCGCTTACAGAAAGCGCAGTTATTGCAGGGCGTTCCGCGCAGCGCTCTCATGACAAATTCAACTGCGGGGAAGTTTCGGTGGACCCAGTGCGGGATAAGCGATTCCCTGTCGTCGGCGCTGATAAGCGCAAGGCAGTATGCAAGCTCCACGGGGTAGCGGGAAATGAGCGCCGCCAAATCCGCGCTGCCGCAGATACGCTCGGAAAAGCGCTCGCGGATAATCCCCTCGGCGTCTGCCGCGCTGATGTAGTCTACATAATCAAAGAAGCCGATATACTCGCGCCTTGTCCCAAGAAGCGCAAAGAATATCGCTTTCAGCCGTTCGTCAAGCGCATTGAACGCCTTGACCTCATCGAAGAACAGCTCCATGCACAAAGCCGCGTCGTTAGCGGGGTCGTTAAGCTGCTCCGTCTGAATTTTGTAGTCTTTCAGCAGGTGGTGATACGGCTTTTTCGGGAACAAAAGCGGCGATACGGTAAGCGTATCGACTGCAATATATTCCCCCAATATCAGATGTCTGATATACTTCAAGTCATGGGCGATAAGATTATGTCCGCAGACATATTTGCATCCCGATACAAATGTGGAAAACTTGCTGTGAGAGGACGTGTGTATTCTTCCGCCCTCAGGCGTGACCGCGCCGAGGTCGCAAATTTCCCCGCTGTGATTTATTTCGCTGTCGATAAATACTATTTCGCTCATAGTGTCACCGCCTGTCATTTCATGTCATTATTTACATTATATCATTTTGAAGAATAAATTGCAACATAAAACGCCGATTAATTTGCGGAAAACATAAGACACAAACGTAAAACCGCTCCCATATCCGATTGATAGCTTACGGGAGCGGTTTATTTGTTATGTTATCTGCTTATGAGATATTTCGCGGTTCTCCTCTGCGGTGATTTTGCGATGTTTCCTATGAAAGCTTTGTGCCGCAATTATTGCAGAATTTCTGATTTTCCTTGAAAGGGTGTCCGCAGCTTGGGCAAACGCGCTCTGTCGGAATTGAAGCATCCTTGCTCATATCATATCCGCATTGGTTGCAGAACCTTGCTCCGGCGGATACGGCGGAACCGCATTTCGGGCAGACAGAGCCGTTTACGCTCTGCGCAGCGGCGGGTTCCGAAACAGGAGCGCTTACGGGTGCATTTGCCGGCTCGGCAATGGGAGCGTTTACCGGCTCATTGACCGGCTCGGCAACGGGTGCGCTTACGGCTTCATTGACCGGCTCGGAAACGGGAGCCGATACAGCCTCGGAAGCCTGAGCGGCTTTCTTTTTGCGAATAAGTATGCGGATAATTTTTATGGCAACGGGCACCAGAATGCACAAGGCTATGAATGCCGCCAAAACCAAACAAATAAGCGCGGTGTGCTCATGCCAAAATACCAGAAGCGGCTCAAACCAATAGGTTTTTGTCGTCTTGACCATGACCTCGCCGCCGTCCGGTTCAATAATTATTGAGCCGCCTCCATGCAAGCCGTTGCTTGTCCAGTTGTATGTATCGGCGTCAATGTCCTCGATCACGAATTGCCCGTTGTCGTCTGTCTGCAAGGTGAACAGATACTCCTTGCCGGAATAGAGGTCGATCTTCCGCTGCGCCATTTCGTCGCCGAAATCAACGCGAACCGTCAGCTTTTCCTCAACCTCTATCTGCTCTATCATATCAATGATAGCGTCGCCGACCTCGGACGCGTTGTCAACGCCCGCATAGCTTCCGCCCGTGCCGCCGGATATCTGCTTAAAGAAATCCTCGGCGTCAGAGCTTGCGTCCGTTCCGATAGAGAATACGTTGATAAGGCTCGTGTCAAGATTATTTACCACGCGGTCGTCGGAGTCCTCATAATCAATGTTGATATCTGCATTGAACAAAGCGAGCAGAACATTATCATATGTAAAGTCGGTTATCGGCTCGGGGTCAAGGGGCGCGGCGTCACCCAGAATAATAATGACCTTTTTCGCGTCGAGCCTCCAGTCAAGCTTGACCGCCGCCATCAGTCCGGAGTATACCGTTTCATCTCCATCGCCGCCGTTGCCCAGATCAAGTCCGTTTATCGCGTCAATGATCGAAGCGGTGTTATTGGTAAAATCCAATTGAACCTTGTACGGGTAATCACTGTCGAATCCCGTTCTTTCGGGATAATCGCGGTAGTCGATAAGCGCAACGCGGTAATCCTCGGTTTTCTCTGCGAGATGATCAAGTATGCTTGCCATGTTTTCCTTCGCATTGTCGATGTCATCTCCCATAGACCCCGTTGTGTCAACGACAAAGCACAAATCCAGTCCGTCAGAGCCTGTCGATATGACCTTCCCTACGGAGCTTTCGACGGTTTTGAGCGCATTTACAACAGCATTATTTGCGTTAAGCAGGCCGCTGTAATATTCGCCGTGATAGTAGCGCCCCGTTGTTGACGCAAGAAGAATGCTTTTGACTTCCGGTCCGGACAATGACGGGTTGCTCGCAAAAACCAAGCCTGCCGCTCCGGAAACGTGCGGAGTTGCCATAGACGTTCCGCTCATCAGATCGTACCCGCCCGCCGTGCAGCTGTACACATCAAATCCCGGAGCAACAATATCTACACGATAACCTATATTGGAGAAATAAGCGTAGGAATAATGCGTGCTGCTTGAAGTTGAGGTATCGGGATCTATCCCGACCGCCCCGACGACAATCACTCTGCTTTTAACCTCTTCCTCGTCCATTAAATTAAGGAAATTGTTGTAAAGTGCGAGCGACCCGCCTATCTCGCCGCGCCAGCCGAAGAAATGCTTTATCTTTTCCCAGAATGTCATTTCTTCACGATATCCGTATGTAGCGCTGTCGTCTTTGTAGTAGTATGTGCTGTTGCTGTTTCCTGCCGCAACGCAGATAACGAAATCGGGCTTATTTGCGGCTTCCCGCAGTGAGATAATTCGCTGCAATCCCTTTTCCGCAAGATCCGCCTGCATTGACAGGTACTCTATCGCATTCCGATTTCCGTGGCTTGCCGCAAAACCGACAAGGCGGCTGGTATTCTGACTTATATTGATGACCTGAACATCTTGGTCGATAAGATTTTTTAATGCAAGCAGGTAGCTGTACGCAGTTGCATATGTTGAGTAGTATTTCCCGCCGGTTTCATAATACACCGCGCAATAGTACAGCTCGCCTTTTCCGCCCATTACGCCGGAAACTCCCTTGCCGTTATCCCACGCGGCGTTCATTATTCCGGAAACGTGCGAGCCATGGTCATCGGCAGGCACGGCGTATTTGTTAGTGCTCGTCTTTCCGTCCTCGTCTATAAAAAGGCAGCTGCTGTTTGCAAAGGACAGCTCTTCATGAGAAAGATCCGGCATAGAATCGATAAGTCCGACCTTTACGGTGCTTAATTGGTCTGAATAGCCCCACGCGCCGGGCGCGTCGATCGCTTCCATGCCCCAGTTTTCGTTGCCCGGAACGCTTACGTTCCAGCTGTCGCCGTTCCACGGGTCGTTAGGATATAAGGCGTCTTTATACTCGAAATCGTCCTCCGAATCATAGGAGTCGCTCTGAAGCTCGGTCACAGTGTTCAGATATGCGTTTTCGACGATGGATTCCGCCTTGATCCGCTTTACCATAGCTTCCAGTTCGTCATAGGACATCGCTTCTCTGAACACAAGTCTGTATACATAGATATCCGCCATGGAATCGTCTATTTCTGCGTCAAGGCTGTCAAACAGGGCTGTTATTTTCTCCTCCGTCGCAGACGACCTTACAAAAACAACAATTTCGTTGTTGACATACAGTACGCCGTTCGATTCGTTAAAATCGATCTTCTCCGATATCTCCGCTATTTCGGACATTGCAGGTCCCGGTTCGGATATACCGCTTTCGGCGGATTCAAGATTAGGAATAACGATAAACACCCATGCCGCAATTGAAAGCACGAACAAAAGGAGCAATGCGATCAGCGTAATGATTATGATTTTAAGCGTTTTTTTCATGTTTATCTCCTTTTATTACAGCAATGCAGGAATAAACCGATAAGCAGGCGGCTCCGACCGCGATAAGAATAACTGCACAAACAACGGAAAAATCCTTAAACACAACGGTGGTATTAACAAGGGTGTTCTGCCATTCGGCAGGAAGCGCCTTTATCACCGTAGTTACAATATATCCGAGGACAATACACAGAACCGCCGCCGCGATCGTGGAAACGCCGACAGAAAGAAAGCACCTGCGTATACGGTGTAAATTTATCAATACCAGTATTAACACCGGAAGCAGCGCCAATACAACGCCGAGCGCAACAGAACACCAAGAGTCGAGGAATACGGTAAGCGAATCCCCCGAAATCGCCCCTATGGAGGGGATCTGAACATTTTCGTTCAGGGCATGGACAAATAATAACAGTACGCAAAATAACTCAAAAACGGCAAGCAGCAGACCCAAAAACGCCGAGAATACCGCTCGTACGCCGTTCGACGGCTTCTTTTCGGGAGCATTGCCTGCTTCAGGGGCAGGAGCCGCTTCCCCGCACACGGGGCAGACCGTCGCCGAGGGCTCTATACCGCTCCCGCATTTGGGGCAGATGATTCCCTCTGTTGTTTTCCTTTTTTTCATGACGCTCATCTCCATTGAAGTTTAAAAAACGAATGCGCACTGAACCGTTTCGGTGCGCATTCGCTGTTATGCTATGGACTGTTTTCTCCCGCAGGAAGTGCAGAACAATGAATCTGCGGAAAGCTGCTCCCGCTGTTCATTTTTGCAAAACCGGACAGACCCAAGACAGCTCGCGCATTATTCATAAAAGCCATATTGGCGCGCTTTCACAGCGGGGATCAATAGTAGGAGTAATAATCGCTTGAGCCGAGTATGTTCTGAATGCCCATCGAGTGCTGGCTCCAGAACCAATCAACATCGCTCTGAACCATAGTTCTTTCCTTGCCGTTGTAGGAATACAGGTCGCCGTCGGAGATATACAGCAACGTGGAGTTATCCACTCTGATATACTGTGTGACATTATCTGCGATGAAGGTAGCTTCGCCCTTGGAATCGATCATGGTAAGCTCGTATCCGTAGTAGCTTCTGTATCCGGTGTACGCCATGACAACGCCGTCATCGTAAATCCTGATATTGTTGAGCACAACATCTCTTGCCAGAAGAGTGCTTGCGCCGTCGGTGTAGGAATAAACATCTCCGTAGAGGACATCGTTGTTCCTGTAAGAACCGCTTGCGTAGTACAGGGTTGAACCGTCTACCGAAAGGATATCTGCGTCATCGGTAACGATTTTGAAATTGTCAATAACTCCGCCCGTAGTTGCGGCAGAGGACAGCGTCCCGTCGTTCTCTCTCAGGTAAACAACATTATCGGTAAACCAGAGCGAAGCGTAGCCGTTGTTATATGCCTCCGCATAGGTTTCTGCGGCTGCGGACGACATCTTGCAGGACGAACCGTTTCCGGTAAGAACAATGTGGTTTTCATCCTCGATATCAATATAGAACAGCTGAAGGATATCATACGTTGAAGATACATTTTCCAGCTTAACCGTGTCGGAGATCATGTCCGTGGTGTTGTACATAACTGCGCCGTTGTAGAGGGAAGTGTTAAGCACGTTTTCGCTTACAGTTGTCAATGCGCCGTTTTCATAGCAATACAAGGTATGTACCGCAAAGTCGTTTTCCTTGTTTTGCAGCGTTTCGCGCATCGAAATTCTGTTTCTTGCCTCATACCACTTGTCGGAAGCGGCGTTATATGCGTCATAGTCGGTGGACGTGCCGGACTGGTACTTGTTATAGCACAGCCACAGCCAATTCCACTCGTCCTCGGGATTATCGGAATATTTTGCGATCTCCTTAAGAGCAGCCTTTACCTCGTCGGTAACTAAAATGTAGCCGTCCTCGTCGGCAGTGCTGCCAAACCTGTCGATAAAGCGCTGTGTAGCGGCGTGGATAGCGGTAGATTTTTCTCCCCAATCCCTGTCGAGCGCGTCTTCCATAGAGTAAGCCCACCACGTGCTCTTGCCGTACCAATACAGGCTTCTTGTGCAGGAGGTATAAAGCTCGTCAAAATCGCTCTCGGACAGATCGTTGCCGTATACCATCTCATAGCTGTATCTGGGAATGCTGAAATCATCGTAAGTCGGCTCTTTGATTACGGCGTCTGCGTCCGCATAAGCGTCGTCAACGAAATCGTAAAGGCTGAGCGCTGTACCGTCCTCTGCGGTGAAGTAGGTCTTTCCGTTGTCGACGGAGAGAACATTGACGTTTTCGCCAAGCTTTGTTACCTCTTTTTCAACGCCGACTACATACAGAGTTTCGGAACCGTTGTCATCGCGTTTTGTGTACAGGATATTGTCGAAATCATCGGCGCTGACAACATAAGCCACATTCGACGCAAGCTTGTTCTTGCTGCCCATGTCGCTGATTGCAACACTGTACAGATTGATACCGTCGGAAGAATCTCCGCTTGTATAAACAATGCGCCCGTTTTCATCGACAAAATAGCTGCTTACATTTTTTGCGATCTGGCTTATCTCTTTGCCGTCAAAATGATACAGCGTATTCTCGCCGTTCTTGTAGGTCAGCGAGCCGTCGCTCAAGAAACGGAATCCGAGGGAAACGTTCGTCGCAACGACCTCGATATACTTTTCATTTTTGTTGGAATCGGCTTGTAGCCTGCCATACTCCGCACGGCAGAGAGAGCCTGTTCCGGTATAGCTGTCGTACTTCGTATAGTAATAGATGTACTTTCCGTCGGGGCTGAAAGCAAGCATATCGGACATGGTGCTGTCGGACTTGCTGGAGGCTATCTCAATCGACTCGCCCCTGTTGATATTTGTGATGAGCTTATATTTTCCGTCGGAAAGGTAAGCGTAGGCGTTATCGCTTCCGGACGAAGAGAAAAGTGCAACCAGTCCTGCAATGCAAAGACCAACGACAACGACAGCCGCGGCTGCAATCAATATGATCATCTTGCCGATGCCTTTTTTCTGCGGCTGAACATTATTGGGAATCGGAGCGGCTGCGGGAGCTGCAGTAGCTGTGGGTGCCGAAGTAGCTGTGGGAGCCGTGGGAGCTGCGGTAGCCGCAGGAGTTGCGGGAGCCGCGGGTGCTGCGGGAGCCGCAGTAGCTGTTGGAGCCGTGGGAGCCACGGGAGTAGGTACCGGAGCGGCTGCCGGAGCCTGCGCTTCATTAGCTTCCGAAATCAAAGCGGTCAGATTTTCTCCGCATGATTCGCAGAATTTACTGCCATCGGGTATTTTGCTGCCACATTTAGGACAAAACATCTTTGTTCCTCCTCATAAAGGGTATTTATTGAAATGAGTTCCGTTTTTTTACAGAGCTGCAAATCTTTGCTATAATTAACTGCTGCCATTAAAAACTATAATATTCAAACCATTATATATTATAATCATATACGCACGAAATGTCAAGTATTATGTCGAATTTTGTGGCAGATAATATTGTTCGCGAGCGTAGAACAGGCAGGAGTATGCCGCCCCGATACAGCGTTAATGCCGGAGTACACGCCGTTTTGGCCAGTCGCGGCTGCGATATTTCGGCTCGGTTTATTCCGAAACTGCCGAAACAAAAAAACGCTCCCCAAGCCGATTTAAGACTTACGGGAGCGGTCTTGTTTATATTTGCTGCCAAACAGATTTTTCGGAAAAACCTTGTACCCGCCGATTTCCACACGGCGGAATGTGTTCACCGAGGCATTACTTTTTTATTATCCTTTTCATCTTCTCGCAGTTGGCTCTCCAATTTACGAACGGCTTTGTGACAAGCCTTGCAAGCCAGCAGAACGGCAGCAGTACAGGCGCCTTTTTAAGCACCGGATATTGACGCTTCATGTGTTGAAAGGTCGGGAAAAACAGGCGAAGCACATATTCCTTTTTTCCGGAGCGCTCCATATCGTTGGTGATAACATTGCCGATATTACCGTAAGTGCCGCTTCCGAGAATATACCGCTCTAGTGCGCAGGTCTGCTCCGTGTGGGGCTTTTCCCCGAACCACACGTCCGCAAGCCCGACCAGCAGCCGCGCCCTGCCGCCCTTGCCCGAGGGTTCAAGCATAGCGAAAACCTTTTCGCGGTCGATATTCATGTCCGAGTTAAGGCATACCCAAAGATCCATCACGGTGCGTATACCCGTTCCGCCCTCGTCAAGGTGCTTTATCGCGTGCGCGAGAATATACGCGAAGAACTCGTTGTCGCGGAATCTGTACCGCAAGCCCTCGTTCTGCTCGCAAAACTCCCACGGATCGGGGAACACGCATTTGAAATCCCTGCCCTCCTCACCAAGTAGCTCGCGGTGCACCTCAACGTTCATCACGGGCGGCTTGAAATACACGTCGTGGTGCTCGTAATCGAAATGCTCGCAGGAGTAACCAAGCCCTGTCATGATATACCTCGCCTTAGCCGCGTTTTCGTCGTCGATAAGCAGGTCGATATCCGACATGGTGCGCATATCGCTCTGCGGGTAGAGCTGCTTTATCACGCAACCTTTCAGCGGCAGGAACCTCACTCCCTCCGCAGAAAAAGCCCCGCCTATCGCGTCAAGCTCAGTCTGCTGTGTGATATCCTTTACGATAGCCTTGTCGCGGACCTGCCGCCACTGCGCCGCAAGCTCCCCGTCAAGCGGAGTATTCAGCGTTTCGACCGCGTAGTAAGCCATTCCCGCCACGCTGTGCCGCTGCGCAAGCTCGAACACTTTCCGAAGCCCGCACCCCTCGGGCGGCTCTTCGGCAGGTTGATTTTTAAGCAGCCCGCGCAGCAGCCGTATCAGATATTCATTCTCCGTCATAACGCTCATTCAATTACTCCGTCCTTTATCGTAAACCGCCTGCCGCAGATATTCAGCGCCGCGGGGCGGTGGGTCACTATCAGCACCGTCTTTCCGTCCATTGCCGAGATGTTCTCAAGCAGCCGCCTTTCCGTCTGCGCGTCAAGCGCGGAGGTCGACTCGTCAAGCAGCAGAAAGCCCGCCCCGCTGAACAATGCCCGCGCCACCGCAATGCGCTGCGCCTGCCCCTCGGACAGCCCAAAGCCGTTCTCGCCGATACGCGTGTCCAGCCCATTCGGAAGCTGCGAAATGAAATCTTCCGCGCAAGCCGCCCGCGCCGCGCTCATTATCTCCTCGTCGGAAACGTCCCGATCGTCGCGCAGGAACGCGATGTTCTCGCGGATAGTGCCGGAAAACAGGCAGTTTCCCTGCGGGACGTAGGCGAAAATCCCCCGCGTTTCGCGCCCCGGGAGGTAGCTCCCGTCCGCTCCCGCGAACCGTATCGCCCCGCTCTGCGGCTTATATGCCCCGAGCAGCAGCATGAACAGCGTGGATTTTCCGCCGCCCGAAATGCCCGTAAGCGCCGCTATCTCGCCCTTTTTCAGCGTGAAGTCCGCGCGGCTGATGACCTCGTTCTCGCCGTAGGAGAATTTCAGCCCGCTTACCTCAAGCCCGCGGAAGTTCTCATACCGCAGCGTTTTCTCCGCTTCCTTTTCCGCGGGGAGAGCCTCAAGCTCCATTATGCGCTCCGCGGAAGCCTCCGCCGCGTACAGCTTCGGGAACAGCGACGACAGCCCCGAAAACGGCGACTGTATCTGATTTACAAGCTGAAGCACCGCAGTCAGCGTACCGTAGCTCATGCCGCCCGTAAAAATACCGTAAGCGCCCCACACCAGCGCAAGGACGTACCCCGCCTGAAAGATAAGCCCGAAGCCCGCGCCCGAAATTATCCCGATAGTGCGCCGCTTCATTCGCGCCGCGAAATGCTCCTGTTGATTGACGTCGTTCTGCTTCATCATCTTCCGCTCCGCGCCGAACACCTTGACGACCGCCGCGCTTTCAACCGATTCCTGCAAAAACGACCTGACCCTGCCCTCTTTTTCCTGAACCTGCTTGTGCAGCCCTTTCAGCCGCCCGCGGAAGAATTTCGTGACAGCGAACACCACTATACCCGCCGCCGCGAACAACAGCGCGAACCACGGCTCGAGAGCTATCATTATCGCGCAGGCGCAGACCAGCCTTGTCACCATATTTACCGCATTGGGAACAATGTCCGCTATACCGTCCGCGCAAATCTTCACGTCGGAGAACATACGGTTCATCAGCTCGCCGCTGTGGTATTTCGTAAGGGAGTCAAGCTCCGAGGACAGCAGCCTGCCGAAAAGCTCCCCGCGCATATCCATTTCAATTTTCGCCCTAACATACTCGGACAGGCTGTTGCACACCAGCCGCAGTACAAGCTGAAGCAGCACAAAGCCCGCAAGCCCCGCCGCATAAGCCCGTATACCCACTGTATCCCCCGCAACGGCGCTGTCGATTATCCCGCGGCAAAGAAGCGAGAACGACGCGCCCGCCGCCGCGAACACGGCGTTTCCGACGATAATTGCCGCAAGCGCCCCGCGCCGTCCCTTAGTGCGCGAGAACAGCCATGAAAGCGCCGCCTTATCCGGTTTTTTTGCCGCCATTTAACAACCTCCAAAGCCTGAAATATACTCTGCGGATAAAAAAGCTTTTCCATAACAAAACGTAAATACGATAGTGCAGGCTTTTCGGCGATATCCGCTTTCCTTTGCGGGTGAGATACTCCACCCGGGCTATGACCTGCTCGGGCTTTATGCCGTACTCGGGCGCAAGCTGATTGTCGCCGCACATGGTGAACGTCCCATCCTTTTCGCCGATGATCCTGTGGAGCACGAACTCCCCGTCGGTGCGCCTGTAAAACGCGATATCCCCGCGCCGAAGCGTTCCCGCCTTAACAAGCGCAACGCTGTCCCTGTCCTGCACGATAAGCGGGAGCATACTTGTCCCGCGCGGGAAAAGGGTAAACTCCCCGCCGCTGTCAAGCACCTCGCGGATAGTGTCGTCGAAATCCGCCAGCCGAAATCTCTCGCGCTCAGCCAAGGAGCGCCGCCTTTCGCAGCGAATTTACGAAATCCGAGATGTCCGCCCTCGCCTTTTCCGCGTCGATATCGTATTCGGCGGTAAGCGCGGCGAGAAGCTGCTCCTCGGTCTTGTCCTGCTGTAACTGCTGCCACAAAAACACGCCCGTGTCGTTCAGCCGTATTATCCCGTTGAAGCTGCGGCTCGCCTCTCCGAGCGCCACAACGACATTCTGTCCGCCGACCTTTCTCAGCATAAATCCGTCCTTTATTTTCATATGTAAGCTCCTTTTGGTCAAATATTGTACTTATATTATATACAATCGTATATGTAATGTCAATAACCGCCGTTTACACAACGCTATGGTAAAACTGCACAAAAATATTCAAATATATATATAACTTTAGTAGAATTTACACTCCGAGTGGAGATAAAACTTGACAATTGTTATGGCTGAAGGTATAATCAAAAGTGTAGGAATATCTTGCTGATCTTATTCTGACAAATTATTTTAGGAGGTTATTTTTTATGAGATTAAGGCGATTAGCAGCCGCTGCAACGGCAGGCATTATGGCTGTAAGCTCGGCGATCGTATGCCAGCTCCCTGTCAGCGCGGAGGATTACACGCTGGCAAGCATCCCCGGAACATACGACAGCAGTTGGAGCAACATCTTAGTTTTTGAAAACGGCGATGAGTTCCTTGATAAATTACTTGAATATGATACATTTAAGATAGAGTTCAAGCTTACGGAGGACGGAGTTGCTACCGCAGAATCCAATCTGTGGCTGGCTACGCAGATCTTCGGTATGTACTTCCAGGATACGGCTACATGGGGCTGTTCGAGTGACGTTGCATTCGGTATCGAAAACCCGTACGGCGGCGTAAATTCCACCGATCCATATACCGCATCTGTAAGCACAGACGATTTGCTGGCTATGGCAAAGAAACAGACCGGCGCGGCTACCGACGCAGAAGCTGTTGCGGGCTGCAAGGCGATTTTCCGCACCGCGCAGATGGGCGGAATTGTAATCGAAAGCGCATACCTGACCGACCCGAAAGTTACTACCGTTGAAGTGACCGACGTTGCTCTCGACAAGTCCACACTCACACTTAAGGTAGGCGACGCCCCCGTACAGCTCACCGCGACGGTATCTCCCGATGACGCTTCCGACCCCACCGTTACATGGACTTCCGACAATGAAGCTGTTGCAACTGTGGCAGACGGCGTTGTTACCGCTGTTGCGGCAGGCGAAGCAACCATCACCGCGACCGCAGGCGAAAAGTCCGCTTCCTGCGTTGTTACCGTAGAAGCTCCCGCTGCGGAAACCGATCCGTTTGTTTTCAAATATGACGGCTCGCCCATCGACCTTACCGTGACCGATGCGCCTTGGACAGACTCCGGCTTAGCGGCGCAGAAGAACGCCGCGCTCGAAATCACAGGCGTTACTTACCAGAAAACCACGTTCAAGGAACTCAAGGCTCTTTACTCCGGTATCACCCTTAAGGATCTGGCAGTAAATAACGTTCCCGACGGCGTAAACGCAGATGATATCGCTATCAGCATTTATATCCAGTCCGGCAGCGGCTGGTCGTGGAATGCGTTCAGCGGCACCTCGGTAAACTTTGCCGATATCACTGCGATCAGTGATTCCGACCCGATCATGGCGGTAGGCTTCCAGATCAACTACAATATCCCCGCAGGCACTTCCTATAAGAGCGGCGACACTATCACCATAAACGCCAAGGAAGAGGAAGTTGATCCCGACGAAGAGATAATCGGGCCGTCCACAAGAGTACAGCAGGTAACGGTAAAGACCGACGAAAACGGCAATATAACCGAGCAGATCGCATACTTCGCTATCTCCGAGGAGGACGCTAAGTCCTGCGAGAGCTTCACCGTTACGATCACCAGAGGAAAGGACAACAAGAAGCTTGTACACGAGATCAAGAACTGCTTCAAGTCCGTTCAGTACGAGATCGACGGCACCGCTCACAAGGTGACCGCAGAGGACGGCGCATACTGCATACTGCTTGACATCACCAACATCGGCAGCGACTACGGCAATCTCGCTATTCAGATCGCCCCCACAAAGTAATCGGATCGGAGGAATACACACCATGAAAAAAAACTACATCAAGCCCGAAATGGAGATCACCGTATTCTCCACCGAGGATATCATCACCGCCAGCTCGGTCGACGGAATGAACATCGACACAAACACCGTCGGCGGCGCATATAAGATCGACGCAAGCGAGAACAACTGGGTCGATTGATTTAGGGCAACACCGCATAATTATTGTCGTGCGATTGCGCAGTCAGATTTTTCGTCAGGTTGTACAAATTGAGCGCAGGCGGGCTGACGCCCGTCAAGCGAAATTTGTGCAAGATGCAAGTTTTGCGCAACATGCAACAATACTGTTAAGCATTGATGTGATATTTTGCGCAAAACTAGAAAGATGCAAGCAAGCGTGAAAGACGACCGCGTCGGTCTGGGCAAAGGCGGTAGCCGTTAATTGTGCGGTGTTGCCTTAGGAATAACGGCATAACAGAACGCCGGACGTGTAACAGCGCCCGGCGTTTTCGCGAGGATCATTATGACAAGAATGTACAATATCTGCGGGCTTTCGGTGGAATGCGATTTCCGCTTCCCGATAATGACCGCCCGCGCGGAGAAATACCTCTCCCACGCGGAAACCTCCCCGAATATCTCGATACCATTTTCGCAGGATAGCTTTGACCGTCTGAAAGCCGCGCGACCAGAGCTTACAGACGACGACTGCGAGATAATCTATACCTCCGAGAATTTCTATTATTCGCTGCTCGGTTTCGGCGGGTTCATGCTGCACTCCAGCGCCGTTGTCATGGACGGGCAGGCTTACCTGTTTTCCGCCCCGAGCGGCACGGGAAAATCCACCCATACCGCGCTATGGCAGGAGCAGTTCGGCGACCGCGCACAGATACTCAACGACGACAAGCCCTCGATAATGGTGAATGGAGAGGGAATAACAGCCTGCGGAACTCCGTGGAGCGGAAAGAGCGACCTTAACCTTAACCTCTGCGTGCCGCTCCGTGGGATATGCGTATTGGAGCGCAGCCGCGACAACTTTAGCGAGCTGCTCCCCGCCGAAAAATCGCTGTACG
>CAMEPN010000009.1 GCA_945931735.1 uncultured Clostridia bacterium | reverse complement strand
GAGCGAAAGCCCTTAAACCACAAGCGTGGATTGACCTCAACACCTAAATCGGCGGCGGAAAGTCCGCGGTAGTAGTGCGGCTCGGAATACTGCGGTTGTGATACCTCTCCGCTCATAAAGCTGGTTTTTATCGTCACATGGGGTATGTCCTCGCCAACGGGGAATGAATGAAAAAAGGTGTTCGTGCCTGTGATAAAATCTCTGCCGGTGTCGATTTTTCCGTTATGGCTGTAACCTATGCGGATACTGCCGTCCGAAATATCGAATAAATCTTCGCCGATGTCGTATTGCTCGGAAATCCCGTCAAGGCTTGACAGGCAGCTATATTCAACAAACAGCGTTATTGTGCCGTTTGAGGACAGCCCGTTTACTGACGGGAACGGAAAACCGTAGTCTTTCTCGAATTGGTCGGTGTCTATAACATAGGCAATAGTTACGGCGCTGTAATTCATAACATTGCTTGTTACATCAGCGCTTGCAATATGTCCGCCGTTTTCCATATCCCACACATCATAGATATAGGCGTACTGTATGCAGTTTCCGCAATTCAGAAGATTGGCATAAACAGGAGTGTTCCCATTTTCAAGCCACAAGGTAACGCCGTTTTCGGGCAGGTCGTGCTGAACGCTGCCGTAGTTGTATTTGTGAATCCTGCTTGTTTCGCCGCATTGGTTGACTATTCCGTTTGTGCCTGCGGCAAGGTCGGAGCGTTCAACGGGCAGTTCAAAAAAGCCCTCAAAATAAACAAAAAGCGACGCCTGTACCATTCCGTCAAGGCTTATCGTCCATTCGTTTTCGAGAATTTCTGCGTCGGTTAGGGCAAGCTCGATAGCGCTTTGCGCTTCATCAACATATTGTTCCAGCGACTCGTCGATGTCGAAAATCTCAATCCAAGAGTCCTCGGCAGGCGATTCAAGGGTGATAGACAGCTTGTTGGCTGTGCGCTCGGTGGTAATTGAAATGCTGCCGTCACAAACGGAGTTTTCCATAAGCGTGGTAAGGTTCGATACCTCAAAGATATTGAGCTTTAATGCGCCGTGACCGTTGATAATTCCTTGCCAAGCGCTTTGAATGTATTCTTCAGCGTCCTCGGCGGTTTCGGGGATATTTCCGACAACCTCGGCAAGCTGCGCGTCGAGGCTTTCTATTTCGGGAGCCTCATTCTGCGAACTTATCAAGAATTCCCGCATTTGTCGGACATTATACATGGCTATAAACCGCGGAAGATAAATCGTACCGCCGCCGACGCAGGTATATTCAACAGTTTGAACGCTGCCTGTTGAATCTTTCACATTCAGCGTTTGAATGGTGCAGGGGCGGTTGTCCTCGGTGTATCCCTTTTCGTAGAGGTACTCATACTGCGGCATTATTTCCATAGCGCGGGTATAGAGGAAGTGCTTTACTCCGTCTTTGTAGGTTTTCAAATCTTCGTAGTAAACAGCGTTGTTCTTGTCGGTAACGCATTTGTTGGAGATGAGCTTATACAGGTCGCCGATTGTCGGGAAACGGTTGTTCGGAAAAGCGGTGATGTCGGTGTTCCAAGTAATACCGAACCTTGCGTACAGTTCCACAAGCGATTTATTCAGCAGCGCTCTCAAACGGTCGTCCATTGTGGGAATATACAGACGGAAGAAGGTTTCAAGGGTTTTCAGATGTATAGCAAGGTCGCCGATTCCGTCATTAGCGTTATCGTCCTCGTCCCTCGGCGCAGGACGCACCTGCAACGGATTGATAAGACCGCCTCTGCCGCCTGCTACATCAATCCAATCGCCCTCCATGTACTCATTGCGGCACATCTCCTTATACTCGCCTTCTGGGTCGATAATGATGATTTTCGTGCCGCGGGCGTATTCGCTTGCTACAATGTGCTTTGTGGCGGTGGACTTACCCGTGCCTGTGCCGCCTATTATTGTAATGTTGGAATTAGTACGGCTTTTTTCGCGTTTCCAAAGGTCAAGCAGGATTATTCCGCCGCCGCTGTCCTTGCCGAGATAAAAGCCTGTCCCGTCATTAAAGCCGGAGGACGCAAACGGAAAACCGCCGACAAAGGACGAAATCGGAAATGCTCTGCGGGTAATCTCGTTGATACGCTCGTTCTGTGCGTATGTAGGGCAAAGGTGCTGATAGGCTTCCTTCTGGAGATTGGGTATTGCTCTGATACGGCAGCCCATTGAGTTTGCGAGAGATACTACTCTTGTGCAGCGGTCGCGGAAGTCTTGCTCGTTCTGCGACAGCACCATTATCAGCGTGGAGAACGAACCAAGACTTTCGTTGCGCTGGTCCATTTCCTGTATCATCTTTTCCTGGTCGTCAGCGGTTTTCTTTGCTCTCTGGCGCTCGATAGCATCCTTTGTGGAAAGCTCGATTCCTCTTGCGGTGTTGATGTTTTTAGCCATTGTGGGCAGCATAGCACCGTTGTCAAGGGGCTGCGAGTTTATTGTTACGATTGTGCCGGGGATATTCGTGAGCTTTGCAAGCCAGCCGTAATCGACCTCGGCGGGATAGCCTATTATTCCGTATATACGGCAGTAATTTTCACCCAAAAGAAACTCGTTTCTCTTGAATTCCAGCCCTATCGGGGTTATTGACGCCTGCAAAGCGGTGTTGACATTGTTCTGCTCAAACTGCGGCTTTGCGGTATCTTTCTTCTTTAATAATGACATTGTGTTCTCCTTTATCTCTGCTTGAGGACAGTAAGATTATCCTCAATATCCATACTCTCAATGTGGGCATAAGCGGGAATGTTGACGAGATTACACATACGCACCAAACCGCGCTTGTCCTGCACGGTACCTTTGACGCGGTTTTCGGTGAATATCCTTGCAAGCTCGTCTGCTCTGGCTGTGATAGTGCGTTCGTCCTCGCGCTTTATGGAGTTCCATATCACTATGTAATACTGCCGTTCAAGCGTTTCGCCCGATACAACCATATCGACAAGCGAGTCCATATCGAATTTAAGCAGCTTTTTTCTGCCGCCGACCGCCTCAGAATAAAAATCACCGTATTCCCGGAGGGCGAGGGAAATATCCGCGGGGCGGGAAACAGCGATGTATTTGTAAGGGTATCGTATTGAGGACAGACGTGCGGAGAGGTTGTTCTTGATAATCTCCTGTTCCGCAAAGCTGTACAGTTCAACGGACAAGCCTTCAAGCTTGATGGCTGCCATAATGTTATCATCGCTAGTGTAAAGGCTGCTTTCGCCCACATCACGGGCATTGACGAATTCCTGCGCTGTGGCTCTGGCTTCGAGGGCGCGTTCTTCTTCCTCGTTGGCGTTGAGCTTGCTCTTGTCCTGGTCGTGCTTGAACCACCAGAGGAAACCGCCGCAGCATAAGAGTACAAAAAGTGCAATGGCTATCTGCATAAATGCTCCTTTCTAAAAAATAACTAGCAAATTTTCGAAGTGCGGTTGACATTGGCTGTGAGTTGTGATATAATATATATGATAAAAAATTTTGGTGAAACTGTCCGATAAACTTAGAATTTTCATCAAGCTCATTCCCTTTTTGTTAGTTCACATACCGAATATCTGCGAAATAGTCAATAATTATTATTTTGAATGGAGTTGTGAATATATGAACGAACCTATACTAATTGCAATTATTTCTGCGGGCTTATCTGCACTAATTACTTGTATGTTTCAGCTAGTAAACAGAATTATAGATAATCTCCAAGAAAGTCGTCAAAAAAAGAACTCAGAATTAGCATCATATAAAGAGAAGAAAGAAAAAGTATACATTGCTGCTATTGGCAGGCTTTTACAAATTAGGCGTGGATTTGATTTTACACGTGAGAAGGCTTTTTTAAACGATGAGTTAAAAGAAGAAATGCATAAATGCAATGTAGAGTATATGGAAATAGCATCTCAATTGAGATTGTACGCATCTGATTTGATATTTACCGAATATTATAGATTAGCCATGTATTCACGTTTTGCATATGCACCACAAAACGGACCAAGATTAATTGAAACCAGCAAATGGGCATATGATACAGAAATTGTTATACTGGCTCGATTGATGCAAGAAGATTTGGGATATAGGAAATTAACTTCAGAATATCAGCCGTTTATTTGTCCAAAATGTAATAAAGAACACGATATTTATTCAAAGTGCCCATCATGTGGTATGACATATAGCGAATTGAAAAAAGTTTTACAGGAATCGCTAAATCAAGTGCCTGATAGTAGTGATAGTGAAGAAGAGCTCAGCACCGAGTAGATTTTGCTCGGTGCTTTTTTCTGTAATGAACACTTGGTTTACGGCTCGCAATCCATCTCATCTTCCTCGCAGTAATCCTCCGGCTCAAGGAAAACACGAGAGGTTTCAAGGAGCGTAAGTGTGGTACTGTCAAGCTCGTCCCAGTGTTCCTTGATGTAATCAAGCTGTTCGTCTGTGGCAGGCTCGGACTCGCCGCCGCCCGTAACATCATACTGCCAGTAGCTGCACCTCGCGTCAACCTTTTCCTTGCTATTCGCGATTTCGTCCTCAAAGAAATCCGTTGACATAAGGTTATCGGCGTCCATTGTATAACCGGTCGTGAATTCTTCTGTGGAGTTGTTACCCCGGTTAAGTTCAATGCTTGTGAAAGTAACGGGGTGTGTAAATAGGGAATTGTTGTTCATGCTCTGTCCTCCATCGTTCAAAATCTTGCTACCCACTTTGACTTGACATGGAGCGTAAAGCGCATTGGCGCAGCGCTGCCCCATGCGAAATCGTGAGGTATCGTGATAACCATAGTACCCTCAACAGCAAATTTTTCCGCGGTGCTTGTGTCGGTCGGCGCTCTGGGCGCGGGTGTGACGGTGAAATTCATTGACTCGATAGTGCATTGAGCAATCTCGCCGTTAGTCATGGCTCGGTTCATGTAGCTGAGTATCTGATTGCGGTTTGTGGTGTTGCACTGTAACCATGTTGCTCCGCTGTATCGCCATGTAGCCGCCTGACTTTCGCGGACATCAGCGTACATATTGGAGTAATTTGCGACGGACGCATAGATTATTGCGTCCTCAAACTTGTCGCGGACAGCGGAAGCTTGAATGTTCACACGAATAACCTCAAAGATAGCCGTACCTATGAGCAGTACGGCTATCAGCATTACAGAGGTCATTACATAGGAAAAACCGCGGTTGCTGCGGAGTCTTTTCAGTTTCCTCATGACTTCCAGTACACCTCCGATGTTCCCTCTGCGGTTGAGCGTACAGTCAGCGTGTGTCCTCGGAAGATAAAGAACGAAATGTCCACATCAGCGGATACTGTCACCGTAAATGACCTGCCTATCTGTATCTTGCCGGAGGTTGACCATTCAACGGTAGGTGTAAGTCCGCTGGACTCGTTAAGGCGGTCAAGGCGTTGGCTGGTTTCCGTTCCTATTCGTCCAGCTATTTCTGCCTCACGCGCAAGCTCGTTTGCGTAGTTGTTCAGGGTCATCTTCGTGAGAAAAACAGGCGCAACGGACATTATGAACACAAACACGGACTGTCTGGAATACTGTGTTTGTAATACTGCCTCCGCCGCCTGTCGGTACGAAGAATTCGCGGAGAATTCTCGGCATTGATGTCGCCGCAAGCATACAGGCAATTCCCCACGGGATATTGGCTATATCTATAACGCTCGTTGAGAGCAATAGCGCCAAGCCTATTTTCATAAGCATTACCTGCGCTATCGTTGTAACGAACGCCTTAACAAACTGAGTTATGTAGGAACGGAAAATACCTTTGTCATTCTCCAAAAGCCCAAGACAGGCAAAGGGAACATTGCCGACAACCACATCGTAAGGCGTGTTTATCCTTGCTCGCTCAAACCCCTTGTTCTGAATGCTTGCGCGAGGATAGAGATAATGCGCTATCCTTGCGGTCAGAGTATCAAGCTCCACACCGTCAAGTGTGCTGTTATTGCGCATTTCTTCGGGCATATTGCCAAAAAAGTTGCCGGTGCCCATTGAAGGGTCAAGTATGCGCCCGCTTTTGAACCCGAAATGCTCCAGACCCTTGTATATTGACTTGATGATTAACGGGTCTGTGTAGAAAGCTGTGTTTGTACTTGCCCGTGCGTTTCGGTATTCGGTTTCAGACAGCAGATTTTTCAGTTCTGTATATTCGCTGCTCCAACTGTCGTTTTCCTTGTCAAAGGCTTCGGGAATGCCGCCCCAGCCGCTGTATCGTGCAAGAACAAGCTGTTCTTCGGGCGTGGCAAAACGCTTTTCTGTTTCAAGAAGATTGAGCAGCTTTATGGCAGCGATGTTGTCTTGGTACTTTGCTTTTTTGCCGTGAGAGTAAGCAAAATCATCGGGGATAACGAAATTCTCCGGTCTTGGTCTTTCTTCGACAGCAGGTTCTTCCTCCGGAAATGAGACATCATGTCCCGTTTCTGCGGGTACTTCGGCAGGCTCGGCAGAGGATATGAGTTTAAATCCACCGCCTTTTATTATTTTGTCTTTCCAGTTGCCAACAATTGATTCAGCTGCTAGATTATTGAATTTGCCGAGATTTTCAAGGCAGAGCATGAAATCTCCGTCAATATCGGTTATCCTCCATGTTTCATCGCCGTACTCAATAACATCGCCGACCATCAGCTTGTCGATACTCTTTGAATCTGTGCTGTCATTATTGGGAACGCTCGGAGCAGGCTGTTCAGCCGAAACCGCATTTTCTTTTTCAGCAATCTCGATTTCAATTTCAAGCTCATGGCTGTTGAGATAGTCAATAGTCGCGTCAATATCCGTAAATGACTGAATAAAGCAATCAACGACGCGGGTGCCGCCAAAGCCAATGTTGTCTGCTCGGAGAATAAAACCCGTCCCATTGGGGACTAATTTCCAATTCTCAAACCGTAAGTAGTCTGCGTCATCAATGGTATGGGTGTTTTCGTTGACTTTTCGGGTATCTATGAGAGGGACCTCTTCGGCGTTTCGTATTGCCTCGTAAAGCTCACGATAATAAAAGTCGCGCTTGATGAGCTGCTCTTTTAGAGTTGGAAACGAGACATCATGTCCCGGTTCTGCGTCCATTGCGGCTTTGATTTCCTTGAGCAGCTTGTCATTTGACGAATAGCACATATCCTTTAAGGCGACATCTCTGCCTATCTTAAGGAATGTGATATTGTGTTCGCTCAAATAATCGTCTGACAGCGTACATTTCGGAGCGCAGATAACATATCTGTTTGCTTGATTTGTTCGCAGGAGATTAACAACGCATACGGAGTCGGGAAAAAGGTAATAACCTGTGCCGTTTTCCTCGCCAATGCAATAATCATAACATATAGAATCAAGGTAAGCGATGGCTTCTTCCTGTACCTTAATATCGTATGAGTCGCGGTGGTCAATACCGTATCTGGCATGGTAGACGCAGGATTTCAGACGGTCGTCCTTGTCTTTCAGCGTGATGTACTCGTCGTTGGCAAGCAGCTTTGCAGCCGCTTTTGCAACGGTGTTCCATTTGAACAGCACATCTTCACCGTTGTTCATGGTAATCTTGATACCCTTTGCGTCATACCATGAGAACTTAAAGTTATCCGTGCGGCTTGACGAGCCGCCTATGCCGTATTCCTTTTTAAGAAAAGCCGCAAGTTCGTCAATAGAGGGATTTCCGGTTTTATAGAAATCGTCAACGCGCCATTTTCCGCCCTCAAACCCTGTGCCGCCCATTATAACCTCAATCAGCGCGGCGTTGTTTTCTTCCTTGCTTGTTTCGGCAGCGTGCGGTTCGGTCTCAAACAGAGAAAACTGTTCACCATAAAGGAAAGAGGCGGATTCTCCGTCTGAAAAATCCACCTCGTCCTCATATTCGGTTGTTTCTGTTTCGGTTAAGCAGCCGTCATCATTGAGAGCGTTATTGTACTCAGTTCCGCTATCGTGTTCCTCGACCGGCACTCCGCTATCAGCCAGTTCACGCAGCTCCTGATTGTATCCCATGCCGAGTTCTGCGCCGCTGTGAATATCTCCGTCAGCTGCTGCTCTCTCATCTCGGTGTTCGGGCTGAACCGTGTTTTCTGTTTCAGCGCCTCCAGCGTTTCGCTGCGGCTGTTCTCCGCTTTCTGAGCGATTTCCTCCCATATCGTCCGATACAGCCCGCTCATGTTTATGCACTGAAGAACCGTCCTGTCCAGCTCCGCCATCATATCGAGGGCTTTCAGAGCCAGTACGCTCATGTCCTTCCTGCCGTAGCTGTCCATCTTCGCGTAATAGACTCCGGTCTTCTCCGTGTAGGGAATCTCGCAGATGTCGTCCGCGAACATCGTTTTCATCATTGTTTCGCTCATTGATTTCACTCCTTACCATTCTGTCGATTTCTCGCAATACCTGCTTGGCAAGTTCAAAACCGGCGTTTCCTATCTCTATCCTCGAGATTTCTTTTTTCAGCAATTCGATGTTAGAGAAGTCTGCCTTTATCTCGGAAGGGTCGATACCGCAGCGCGTCATGCAGATTACTTTTGCGGAGTCGTAGATAAGCTGTCTTACTCTGCTGTCTGTCGCTGCCGAAGGTATGCCCTTGCAAATATAATTATAACTACAAACTAATTTTTTGTCAAGGCTTTTCGAGATTACAGACTGCAATTTTGTTACATTTTCACCAAATTCTGTATTGTATTTGGTGATAATGCTATTAGCCAGCCGTTCGTTCATTTCCCACTTTGGAGTTATCGCGTTTCCATAGGTCTGGGAAATATCGAACAGATATTTGACCTCGGTGTCAAATTCGCTTGCGAAAATCAGAACAGACTTTTCGCGGAACTTGACAAATCTCCCCATCTTCTTCCACTGCTCAAAGGAGGCGACCGCTGTTGCGTTTGGCAGCTGTTCGGTAAGCAGCATACCCTCCGTAAAGTTTGCGAGTTTCCAGAACGGGGCAATCTGCCGCAGCATTTTATCCCAATAGTCAGCGCGTGAAAGACGGGGGATAAGCTGACGGTAAAGCTGTTCGACCTTATCGTATTTTGATGACATTGTGTTACCTCGCTGTTTAGAAGAACTGCTGTATTCCTACAATTATTCCGGAGATAATCACAGCAGAGGTGACTATCTCCACCGCTTCGATAAATGATGTATTGTTTCTGCGCATTATTCTACCTCTATGTCCGTATGCTTTGCAAAGTATTCTTCAAGCGCCTCTGCGATGATTCGCTCTGCGAAATCCGCTGTCTTTCCTCGGAACCAACGCTCACGCACGGAGTCGGGTATTCTGATTTTCGGCGCAGGCTTTGGCTTTTCCGTTACGATGTCCCGCATAAGCTGGGTTGTGATCGCGTCCTTACTGCCGGATGGCTTATGCAGGGCAGCGTCCATAACCTCTGCGGCAACTTTTGCGGTTAGTTTTCTGTCGGTACTGATAAGGGCTTGTGCAAGCATTTCCTGATATTTACGGTCAAGGTCACGAATGATTACTGCCACATCAAGCGGAATAACAGGACCGACTATGTTCAGTATCGTAAGGTTCATATCCGAAATCAGAGCGAGCTTTTCTAGGTCATCTTCGGGTATTCTGGTGAAATAGCTTATTCTGTGGTTGATTTCCTCGCAGTTTTCCAGTACGGCTATCGTCTTAATGAGTTCAAGCGCCGTCATATCCTTTGCGCGAAACAGGTTGGTTACTGCCATCACTTGATGACAGATTTCGTCCGTGAGAACACTCTTTCTGCCGACCCTGCAATACAGCTTTGACCATGTGCCAAGCGTAATAGCTGCCTGTTTTCTGTTGTGACCGGAGATTATTTTGTAAATGCCGTCATCGGCAGAAATTACAAGCAATGATTCAGACATTCCCTCATCGGCAATTTCGTCACACAGCCGTTTCATAGCCTGCTTGTCAAGCGGTGCAAACATCATATCGTGATAGGGGATTAACCGCGATATATCAATCGGCATATCGTCTATGGGAAAGTATTTGTTCACGAAATTCTTGACAAACGCTTTCAAGTCCTCGTTGGATATGTATTCCGGTTTGGGTGGGGCAGGCTCGATAAAATCGGGCGGTGATTGCTCAAACTCGGTTTCGATAGGCACTGCGGCAGGCTTACTCTGCTCGGCAGCTTTGGATTCCTCTGCGGCTTTTCGCTCGGCAGCCTCACGCATATCAAGCTCCGTCATGTCCATCAGCACCTCATCGGGTATCTCTGTGTGTACCTCGTCGGGTACGAATGTGTCGGGTATATAATCAACAGTCGGACTAGCATAGGTAGGCTGTTTTGTTTCCGTTGTTGTATCAATACGCTTTGTATCTGCGTTTCTGGCGGCTTTTGCGTGTTTGCTTATGTTAGATAGATTCATGTTGTCTCCATTGTAAAAAAGGGCATTGCTTTTTGAACAATGCCCCATAATTGTAGTGTTAATCCGATTTCTTATTCTATATTGTTAAGGAGTGCGTTCTCAACAAGAGCGTTTACTACCACGGCGCGGACTTCCGGAGTTTCTGCGTTCAGAATGTCGGTGATTTCATCGGAAGCTCGCTCTAACACGGCTATTACTTCATCAATCACTTCTGAACAGTAGATTCCGAAATCCTCACTGTCGGGTGAATCAGCGTCATCGGAGCATAATATCGCAGCGACTTTCTCATTTGTCATGCAGTAGTAGTCGGCTAAATTATAAAGAGCGTCCTTTCCGTTAGCGTTCTTCATCATAGGGCGAATATATCCCTTTGAAACAAGGTCGATGAAATTGTCGTGAGTAATGTTGAATTTGCGCTGAAAATCCTCCTCGGTCGCACCGACACGGAAAACAGCTGCTATGTCAGAGGGGCTGACAACCATGCAAAGATTTACGAAATACTCGTCCTTGCTTGCGCGGGAATCAAGCTTTATTCCGGCAGCTTCCGCAAAGCTGACAAGTTCGTGCTTTCTGATAGGGTTCTGTCCTCCGCAGTTGTAGTTGACAAGCGCTCTCAAATAGTCAGGGAGGTTGGTGTAGTTCTCCTTTTTGATATTCATAGTCTTTTCCTTTCTGCCGATTACGGCTCGTTTTCTTCAATGTAGTTCGGGCAACAGTCCGTGTAAAATATCAAATCAAAATCCTCGGAGCAGTCCATTTCAACGACCTTATCTGGGTATTCCGTAAAGATGTAATCCTGCACTTTTTCAAGGACATCGTTATCGGCGGGGAGAGTGGTGCCAAACCTAGCATTTATCTCATCAAAGTCAATGTGACAGTTGCCCGTTGTTGTGCTGCTGATACCCGTTTCAACTATGTATTCAGCTATCTTCTTGACCATTTTTTCACCTCGATTCTTTGGGGAAATAAAAATAGCGCACTACAATGCGCCAGTAATATACATCAATACTCGGAGCAGCAGCGCCGCAAGAGTACAGCCGCCGATTATTGCTATTCCGAAGATAAGCAGCTTGGGTGGTTTGCGAGGACGGTTTGTATCGTCGTCGGATTTTATCTTGATTTCTTCATTAAACATATTAAACTCCTCAAAAAAAGCAATAATGCTGTTTACAAACATACTTTTTTGTGATACAATATAGCTAGTGACTATTAAGGAAGAAGGTGCAGTATGCCGGATAATAATGTTGTTATAAATAACTCTGAATCGCTACCCGCAGATAGAAATGAAACCTATACGAATATTCGCAAAAGCGTTATTTCGGCTCAAAGCAAAATATATACTGCTGTTAATTCAGCAATGGTACAGGCTTATTGGGAGATAGGCGAACAAATTTACATTGCCTGCGGTGAAAACGACAGAGCCGAATATGGAAAGGGCTTGCTGAAATTCCTTTCAGAAAAGCTTACTGCTGAATTTGGTGCAGGATTTACTGTTCGCAATTTGCAGATGATGAGGAAATTCTATCTTATGTATCAAAATGCGAACACACTGTGTGCGCAATTGAGCTGGTCGCATTATCGCGTACTTATGCGTATATCGGATAATGAACGCAGAGCGTGGTACACAGAAGAATGCGCAAAATCCGGCTGGAGCGTTCGTCAGCTTGAACGGCAGATAAACACGCTGTTTTATGAACGACTGTTGTCCAGTCAGAACAAGGAGGCTGTTGAAGCAGAAATTCAGACCGCTGAACCTGCACCGGAATATGAGAAGATTATCCGTGACCCTTATGTGCTGGAATTCCTTGACTTGCCTGCCAACCCTCATTTTTATGAAAAGGACCTTGAGCAAGCTCTGATAGACCATTTACAAAAGTTTCTCCTTGAGCTTGGAAGAGGGTTCAGCTTTGTGGCAAGGCAGAAGAAAATTTCCTTTGATGGCAGGCAATTCTTTATTGACCTGGTGTTTTACAATTACATTCTGAAATGCTTTGTGCTTATAGATTTGAAACTCGGCGACCTAACACATCAAGACCTCGGGCAAATGCAGATGTATGTGAATTACTACACGCGGGAGCTTATGAACGAGGGCGACAATCCACCGATTGGTATAGTATTGTGCGCTGATAAGAGTGATTCTATTGTAAAGTACACGCTCCCGGAGGACAATACTCAAATTTTTGCTTCAAAGTATATGACATACATTCCGAGCGAGGAAGAATTCAAACGAGAACTTCGACTAGAGGATTTCCGAGCAAAAGAGGAAGAATAATACTCTAACAGCACGTCTAAATACTTGGACGGGTTGTTTTCTTTATAAAAAAGAGACATCATGTCCCGTTCTTCACATAAAACACTCCTGCTGCTCTCTTTCATCGGGAGCGTTCTCAAGCTCCGCGGCGGTCATTGCCAGAAACTCATTAACAGGAATTGAACAGCCGCGGTATTTCAGCAAATCCTCGTTCCAATCCTTGAAAATAGGACTCACCGTTCCAACGATAATGTGCCTGTCGCGGTAAAGAGATAGCAGCTTACGCTGAAGCTCAAGCGCGGCTTTCTGACCGGCTGCGTCATTGTCGAGCGCTATGCTCACTCTGCGTATTTCTGGGTGGTCTGAAATATACCGCTGAACCGAATTGAAGTTTCCGCAGCCATTTGTGCTGATACGGTGGTCTTTGGTCCAATCCTTTCCAAGCAGCTTTGTGAATGTGGCGTGAGACATAGCGTCAATTGGGGACTCAAACACACGGAGAGTATCGGAGGTGCCTTTCATCACGAAAGAATAGGACTTGTCGCCGCCTGCAACCTCGCCGCGGAATTTTATCGGAGTTGTGCCGCGGAGCGCGCAGCTTTTTATGTTACCGTTGCTGTCCTTGCCGAAAAACAGACAGTTGTGATGTACCTCGTCCTCGGCTATCATTCTGTGCTGTATCAGTGAAAGAACGATGTCCCTGTCAATACCCCGCGTCTGAATGAGATAGGCTATTACCCTTGACGGGGTAATGTGGTGTGGTGGTACGGCAAAGACCGCTTTCGGCGATTCGACTTTTGGTTTTGGGGAATAGTGAGTATCCTGCGCACAAACGCCGTTCACAACATACTTAGCAATAAAGTCAAGGGCTTCCTCGCGGTTGCAGCCCAGTGTATCAGTAACAAGGTCTATCGGAAATCCCTTTGCTCCGTCTGAATGCCTGTACCAGTTGTTTTTGTCGGGGAAAACATACAAACCGCCGCTATCAATAATGTGAACAGATTTTGATGTAGTCTTGCTGCCCTCGTCAATCGTCATTCCGAGGGCGATGGCAACATCAAGACAGCTTGCACCCGCAAGTTTCATGTAATCTTCCTTGCTGTATTTATACATATAACACCTCAGTTCATATCGGGTGAGTCGTTATCCTCGGAGTCGTTATTCTCGGAGTTGTTATCGCCGCGGAGTTCCGCAAGGTTTTCTTTTGCCCATTCGGGAAGATATTTCTCATCGAACACTCCGAAAAAGTCCTCGCGGTTCATTCGGGTATCTTCTTTATCGAAAAGGAAATGCCCGATTACCGCACGCCCACTGGATTCAGGATTACAGCCAAAGCCGCCCTCCGCAAGAAAAAGCTGATACTTTGATTCTCTGTATTCCTCCGAAAGTGCGTCGGGGCGCAGCAGCATTACCTTGCCGGTGTAGTCCGAGCAGGGAGATGTGTCAAGATAGCTCATGTCGTACAGTTTGGGAGCAAGGTCTTTTTCAAACTCGGCGATGTGTTCTTTGATGTATTCCTCAAGCGCAATATTGTGACCTATACCCCGATTGAAATCGCTTATAAATTTGTCGGCGATTTTGGCAATGAGCTTTGCGTTATTCTCTGAATATGGGTCAATATTCTTATCGGCAACCATTGTCGATATAGACTCGGTTATATTTTGTCGCTCAACCGCATGATGTATCATAGCCATTTCGTCCTGTGTTAGCCCGAAACGATGGCGTTCGCCGAACAAGGTGCGGACGATAGCAGATGTTGTGAACTCAATTTCTTCTTCGGGGTAATTGTTGTTGACCTCGGTCAAGGCGCGCTGGCAAAGCGACTTTTCTGCTGCAAGCAGATTCTTCGCTCCGTTCCCGTCCGTGAAATACGCTCCCCACTGAAAATCATCGTGGTCAAAAACGCGCCATGTTGCATAAAAGTCGGGGTTATTCTCGTTCTGTCCGAGAACATACTCCGCGTTGGCAACGGTAAGCGACTTGATTATCTTGTAACCGGCTAAGGTTCTGTTTTCGTTGTTCATGGTTGTTCCTTTCTATATTGTAATCGTATGTGAAACGAGACATCATGTCCCGTTCTTGGTGGTTAGGTATAGCTTGATTGACTTTTCTTGTCGGTTATGATATAATAGGAGTTGGAAAGCAACTGAGCGATATATCGGAAGTTGTCAATAAAAAAATGGGGGAGAATCAATGCGAACAGAAAATGTTGAGCTTACAGTCTTATGTTTAATTCATAAAGATGGAGAATACTTATTACAGAATAGGATAAAAAATGATTGGAAAGGGTTTACACTTCCCGGAGGGCATATTGAAACAGGAGAGTCTATCGTTGATGCAGTTATAAGGGAGATGAAAGAAGAAACAGGTCTGACTATAATAAACCCTCACTTATGCGGTGTTAAACAATTTCCAATAGAAGGCGGCAGATATATTGTGTTCCTTTTCGAAACTAATCAGTTTGAAGGGGAGTTAAGAAGCTCAAAAGAGGGCAAAATGTATTGGATTAAAAAAGCAGAATTGTCAACATTAAATCTTGTGAATGATTTTTATGATTTACTAAATGTAATGCTTGATGAAAATTTGTCTGAGTTCCAATACATAATCGCTGGAGAGGAATGGAGAATTGTAAAGAAATAAACAAATCCATAAGTCGAGCAGTTCCCCATTACTTATTCAAGACCCATACCCCGCACCGAGTTATCCGCTCGGTGCTTTTTCATATCATACGGGTTCGGGCTGATCGCAATCGTCGTTTTGATTGGATCTGAATACTGTGGGAAACAGCAGCACTTCCATCTGCTTTGCTTCCTCGGAAAACGGCAGAAACACCTGTTCGGAGATTGAATGCCCATTTTCGTAGGTGGCAGCACCGGCAAAACGACCGCCCCAGCTTGCCCAACGATAGCGGATTTCTACTGACGGGTAAAGTTCCGCAAGACTTTCCACTACCTTTCTTGACGGGGCGGTATCGGTGTCGAAAACCAATCTGTTGTCGCTGCACACGGTAATTCGCGGGTTCTCTGCTTGTCCCCAATTCTGTTTGCACCAATCATACCAATGCGGCGCTCCGTATCTTTGCAGATACTCTACCATCTTCCTGCCATCATCGAAAAAAGCCGCGCGGGGAGGAATGTACTCGCCTGTGATACGGTGGCAGTAGCCGTCGTTGCAATCGAAATAATCCGTGACAAACTTGAATAGTCTGCCGTACTCATCGGCAGGCAGCTTTTCCCGGTGGTAGTCCGCCGTTTTGGGATTTACCGCCGTAAGGTAGCAATCAATTTTCACCCGCGCAAGGTTTGCAGGGAGAGGTACTAACTCGCTTGGGACAGGGAAAATATCGTTGAAATTGAGCGTTTGAGACTTGCGGTTAATGACGCTCTCAAGCATATTCATTATGGCTGACTCATCACCGCTGAACAGCAGTTCATTTCTGATATTGGACATAGTTTTTCCTTTCTGAAAACAAAAAACCGACTACATTTCTGCAATCGGCTGATGGTTGTTTAATTGTGAGCCGATTTTTGGGGAAATTCATATATCCCCAACTGGGCTGGTTGACAATCTGGGGTTGTTCTGATATAATATATTCAAGGCACGATATGATGTGTCTTTTGGCTTGGTCATTCGACCTGGGCCACCGCAGACGGGGACATCTCCCCGTTATTTTTTTGCCCTAAATTTGATTGCTGGAGTTATCAGCTTAACTATGGCTGAATATCTCCAACCACTTGCTAAACACATCATCCTGCTGCAAGCAGTAGTTCAGATACTCACGAACCATATCATCACCGACCTTGCCGAGAGTCCTGCGTATCGTTTCGCGGTCAAAGCTGATGGAGATGTCGGGCAGGTCATCATAATCAACCTCGCTTGTTACGGGTGGGGTTTCAACCGCAGTTGATAAATTGTTAATAACCTCGGCGGGCTGTGTCTTGCTCTCGTCTGAATTGCTTTCGGCAGGTTTTTCGGAAGTTTCGTCCTCGGTGATTTCACTGTCGTTATGAGGTTCACGGGGCTGCGATTTAGGCTGTGATGCCTTTCCCGATATGATTTCGGAAATATCGTCCTCGTCAAAACCGAATCCGTTTCTGGATATGAGCTGCATTGCCGCCTTTTCGTCAATAACCGCTTTCGGGTTGTCGTTCAGCCAATCGGCAAGGACGGACTGATTTCCTGCGGACAAGTCGGCGAGATGAACCGCTGTCAGTATATTGAATCTGCCGTTGTTCAGCAGCGTGAGCAGGCATTCTTCAAGATTAGCGCATTTGATATAGCGCTCAATAGTCTTGCGGGTAACGCCGTACTGTTCAGCCATCAATGTCTTTAAGCCCTTTTTCTTGCCCATTATCCTGTTGAGAACATCAAACTGCATTTTGTAGGCTTTTATCAGCTCAACGACCGACAGGCTGTGACGCTGGCAGAGGTTTGTGTCCAACATCATAAGCTGCGCATGGTCCTCGTCGGTGTCCTTGACAATCGCGTCGATTTCCGTCCAGCCGAGCTTTTCGCAGGCTCTTGCGCGGTTGTGTCCCGCGATAATGCGATACTTGTCGCCGTCTGCGGTAACGATTATCGGGGAGAGCAAACCGTTTTCTGCTATGGATGCAGCAAGGCTCTCCAGAGCCTCGTCCGTGTACGGCTCGAACGGCTGCCCCTCCCATGAAACAAGGCTGTTCAAAGGAATTTTCTTTTCAGCAATCTTTGTTTCGTCCCGGAAGAAAGCTGCTCCGTCGTAAGTGCCGCGGTTCCTTGATAAATTCAGACCCATTATTATTCCTCCCTTGCCAGTATTTCGTCCACAAGCTCTCTGTACTGCGTACCCATGCTGCTGTTTTTTCTGCGTATAAGCGATTTCCTGTCGGCGGAGCTGTATGCTGCCTCAATGCGGCGGGTTATCTTTGTTGTGTAAACAAGGTCAGAATATTCTTTCGTAAGCACCTCGTCAACATCTTTGGTCATCTTCGTGTTGTCAACCATTGTTTCAACTATGCCGCATATTGTCAAGTCCTTGTTGATGTTCTTGCGGATAGCGTTTACTACTTGCTCAAACTGTATCAGACCATTTACGCTGAACATCTGCGTCTGT
>CAMEPN010000008.1 GCA_945931735.1 uncultured Clostridia bacterium | reverse complement strand
CCCCCGACCTGCTGATTACAAATCAGCTGCTCTACCAACTGAGCTACACCAGCGTTCCGTTTTTGCTCATGTTTCAGCCATCTCTCATGGCGACTATTAGATTATATCATATCGTTCCCGATTTGTCAAGCACTTTTTTAAACTTTTTTTATTTTTTTCGCGGTAATTTTCGGTACAGCGGGCGCTTGCCGGACAAAAAGCTCCCCCGCCGAAACGGGGGAACAGCTTATCATAGAGTAATTTGCGATATCATTTTGAAAGCTCCTCTGCGAGCGCGTCGAGCTGTGCCTCGCTCTGAGCGTTGAGCGCGGACTTTATCGACACGACCGGCTCTGCAAATGTGAGGTTCGCGCTCTTTTCGAGCATGGATTTCATCACCTTTGCCGCCATAGGCGCCCAGCTACCATTTTCGATAAATCCGACCTTTCTTGCGCGTAAATTTCTTTCGGTGAGGTGGTTGATAAACTCCTTCATCGGCGGGAAAATATCGGCATTGTAGGTGGTTGTAGCGAGGACGAGCCTGCTGTAACGGAATGCGTCAGCAGTCGCCGCCGACATATCATCTCTCGCAAGGTCAGCCGAAACCACCTTAACACCCTTTGCCTCCAGCTTGTTTTTCAGAAGCATTGCTGCGGACGCGGTGTTTCCGTAAACGCTTGTATACGCGATAAGCACGCCGTCCTCCTCGGGGCGATAGGACGACCATGCGTCGTACAGCCCGATATAATAGCCGAGATTTTCCTTAAGGACAGGGCCGTGGAGCGGGCAAATCGCCGCGATATCCAGCGCAGCCGCCTTTTTGAGCACCGCCTGCACCTGCGCGCCGTATTTCCCGACGATACCTATGTAGTACCTGCGCGCCTCGTCAGCCCAGTCGCCGCTGTCCGCCGCGCCGAATCTGCCGAAGCCGTCCGCCGAGAACAGCACCTTATCCTTGTCGTCGTAGGTCATTATTACCTCGGGCCAGTGCACCATCGGGGCGGTCACGAATGTGAGCGTGTGAGCGCCGAGGGAGAGCTTTGTGCCCTCTGTGGCAACTACCTGCCTGTCCGCGAAATTGTCCCCGAAAAACTGCCCCATCATAACAAACGCCTTAGCCGACGCGACTATCTTCGCCTCGGGATAACGCTCCGCGAACACCGCAATGTTCGCAGAATGGTCGGGCTCCATATGCTGAACGACGAGGTAATCGGGCTTTCTTCCGCCGAGCGCGCTCTCAAGATTTCCGAGCCACTCCTCCGTAAAATGCTTATCCGCCGTATCCATAACAGCGACTTTTTCGTCTAGGATCACATAAGAATTGTATGTAATTCCGTCCGGCACGCGGTACTGTCCCTCGAAAAGGTCAATTTTTTTATCGGTCACGCCGATGTATTTTATATCATTGCTTATTTCCATAGCGCATATCCTCCGTTTTTCTTTTATTCTATCACATTATCCGCCGCTTGTCAACAAAATATCAATAATATCCAAAATAAAAAAACACCCCCGAGAACATCGGGGGTGCCTTTCGTTTAGTGTTAAGCTATCAGCCTTTTACTGAATTACTTTCTCTTGCGAGCAACAACAACAGCTGCGCCTGCCAGAGCAGCAACGCCTGCGATAGCAGCAACGCCTGCTACGCCTGTGTCAGGGCTGGTCTTGTCGGTAGTGGTTGTGTCGGAAGCAGCGTCGCCGGTAGCTTCATCGGAAGCAGCGTCGGACTCAGCTGTATCAGCCTCATCGGTGTACTCTTCGGACTCGTCAGTGTACTCACCGGTTTCTTCGTCGGTATACTCCTCGGACTCAACGGACTCCTCGGACTCAGCGGGAGTTGTTTCCTCATCAGCGGGAGCTGTTGTGTCAGCAGGAACCTCTGCGTCGAGAGTTCTGATGTCAACGCCGTCAGCGTTCAGCAGCTCGATGTTAGCAACATCGAATGTAGTGCCCTTTGTCCAATCCTGGAACCAGAAGAAGCAGTACTCTTCGCTGTCGGTTACGATAGCGGTGTCGCTTGTGTATGTAAGCTTGTACTCATATCTTGTGTCGGTAGGAACCAGAGTCAGATCCTTGATACCGTCCTGGATAGACCACTCGCCGAGCTGCTTCCAGCCTGTGGAAGAGCTGTTTACGCCGAAGCCGCCGCCGTACCAAACGGTACCGTCGTTAACAGAAGCCTCGAAATCCTTGTCCTTTGTCTTAACGGTCAGGCTAACGGTTCTGATGTCGCCTGCGAGAGCGGAGTTCTTCAGAACAGGAACGTTAGCATCGTTGGAAACTAAGCAGATGAAGTGACCGCTGCTTGCGTCGAAGCCTTCACCAAGCTCAGCAAAAGAAGTTGCCGTTGTAACAGCGGCAGCAGATACAGCAACCGCAACAGCAGTAGCTGCGCTTAAAATCTTTCTTAACTTCATAAGAAATAATCCTCCTTAAAATATAAAATGGGATAGCAAACACTAAATCCTCAAGCTATATTTTACTATATTCGCGCATAAATTGCAAGTGTCATTTTACACACAAATTACCTTATCTTTTTGTGATTTTGCCTAAACATTTCACATAAAACGCTCCCGCGATACCGTGGGAGCGCCTTTTATTTGCCTAATTTACTTAAACGAGCCGATTTAGCTTCTGCGCTTTATAGTTGCAGCGGTAACTGCGCCTGCGGCAAGTACGGAAGCGATAGCCGCAAAGCCTGTGGAAACGCCCGTGCCGGGGTTAGCCGCATTGTTGGCGTTATTGCCGTTTACGGTGCCGGTCACTGCGCCGGGAGTTGTGGTCGTGGTGCCGTTGGTGTTTCCATTGTTGGCGTTATTTGTGCCGTTTGTGTTATTGGTATTATTTGTGCCGTTGGCGTTATCGGCGCCGTTGGTATTTCTGCCTGTAACGCCGTTTACGATATCCTCGCCCGCGCCGACTACGCCGTTTACGATGCTTTCGCCTGCGCCGACTACGCCGTTGACCGCGCCGCCGACTGCGCCGCCTGCCGTCTGTGCGAACGCGCAGGACGAGATCACAGCCGCACAAAGAGCTGCCGCAGCAAGGGAAGAAATTTTAGTCTTCATATTCTGTTCTCCTTGTAAATAACTGAAATATGCACGGTAATTCTCCGCGCAGGTTTAGTATTTGCAAAGAAAAACGCATTATAAAAGGTTATTTTTTGTAAAAAACGACGGACAGAGCGCCGCGCGGGCTTGGCTTTCGGAACAGCCCGCGCGGGCAAAAATTCATTTCACTTTTTCCCAAGCATTACCGCGTCCTGCTCCGCTCTTACATAAAAATCGTACAGCGGCGAGATCTCCGTAAAATCCCGCGCGACATTTTCCGCGAGCTTTTCCGAGAACATTTCTTCGGGGTCATTGCTGAAATAATTTACGCCGTATTCCTTTCTGTTGAGCCATTCGCATTTTTCGGGTGGCTGGTCGGGGAAGTGATTTTTCTTGTAAAGCTCGCCGTAGAACGTGAATTTTTTCTGTTTATTATACGCCGAAAACGCTTTTTTAAAACATTCGTCGTCCGCAAGTATCATTCCGCGCACCGCCTCCTTTACCGCGCTGTCCGCGCAGTAATACCCGCAGCCGTAGCTCATGCCGTTTACGCCGACGGCAAAATAAAAGCCCGGGTGTCCGACATAAGCGTCGGCGCGCTTCCTAGCGAACGTGAACCACATCTCGTCGCGGAACACCGAGTCCCTCGCATACCTTGCGTCGCGATATATTCTCGAGAGCTTTTTCGGATCGCAGATTATCTCGGGGTCTATCTTAGCCATAGTCGGCGCGAGCGCGTTCACTATCTCGGTAAACGGCTCGACGACAACCCGCGTGTAATCCCCCTTATGCTCCGAGAACCACGCTTTGCTGTCGTGCAGCCTGTTCTCGAAAAGAAAATCTATCGTCTGCTGTGAAAAGGGCATTTTATTTCTCCTTTTTTCTCCGGGGCTTACTTTCGGTAAGTCGGAAGCTGCTCATTGTCATGCGCTCTATCTCCTCATTCGGGACGTCGGAATCCAGATAGACCGTGTTCCAATGGGTCTTGTTCATGTGATACGCGGGAACGACGCCCTTGTAAACGCTGCGCAGAAAATCAGCCTCCTGCGGGTCGCATTTCAGGTTGACTATATCCCGACCGTCGTGCTCCATTAACAGCGCGAACCATTTTCTGTTGTTTTCGTGCCGCGCAACCCACGACGAAAAATCCTCATCGAACGGCTGATCCAGCGCCGCTCCGCCGATAGTGCGGCAAAAGCCGAGAAACTCCTCCCGCGTCATTTCCGCGCCTTTCTGACATATCGGAAAAATCGGATATTGTGGCAGCCCGTTTCCATTACGGGGGAAGCTTCTGCAACCTCCCATTCGGGCGACGCGTCGAGGTCGGCAAAGAAAGTGTCCCCGCCGAAGCATTCGTACACGCGGGTTATCAGCGCGGCGTCGCAGTAGGGAAGAAGCTGCGCGTAAATTTCCCCGCCGCCGATAACGTAGATATCCCCCTTATACTCGTGTGAAAATTCGAGAAACTCCTCAACGGAGCCGAAAACGCGCGCGCCGTCAAGCTGCTTTATCGTTCGGGAGATAACGAAATTCTCCCTGTCGGGAAGAGGGCGCTTCGGAAAGCTCTCCCATGTCTTTCGTCCCATTACCACCGCATGACCCGTTGTCGTTTCGCGGAAGCGCTTCATATCCTCGGGAAGCCGCGCGAGAAGCCCGCCGTTTCTCCCGATTGCCCAGTCGTTGTCCGCAACAAGAATAAGTTTCATTTTGCAGTTCCTTTCGCCAAAATTACGCATGAGATATTTCGGGGAACATCAGCCTGTCGCGCTCCACGCGCGCAAGATCCTCCCCGATAATAAACAAGGTGCAGTCCTCGGTCTTATGCTCCGAGCAGTCAAGCCCGCTCCTGTCCGCGGGGGTATAGCCGAACCTCACCTCTGCCGCTCCGAATGCCGCCGCAAGCCGGTGCGGGTCGGGGGAAAATCCGACGCTCTGCCGCAGGAAAAGCGTGCTGCCTTTCTTCTCGGCGATAACATATCCGCCCGTTTCGGGGACAAAATACAGGCTCTCGCCGTAATCAGCGGCAAGCCAAAACGTATAAAGCCCGATATTTTCCGTCATGGAAAATGCGCCGTATTCTCCGCCGTCGTAATTAAGAGCGCGGAAAAAACGCCCGCTCTGTTCCGGGTCGGACAGGTCGGTTTTAGTGAGCATATAAGGCTCCGCGGGCAGCGCGGCGGCGCTGTATCCTAACTCCCGCGATGGTCTGAACCCGAATTTAGGGTAGAAATCAAGCACGCTGTCGTTTCCGAAAAAATATTCCGTCGACGTCCGGTGCATCGAGGTATTTTTCCAGCACAAACTCCATTGCGGCGCGCCCCAGCCCCTCGCCGCGCCTGTCGGGTCGCGTCATTACCGTGCCGAGCTGGATATAGTTTTTCCTCACCCCGCCGACGGAAAACGGCATTATGTTGACCGAAACATTCGCGACGACTTCCCCGTCCTCGACGACGGCGTGCGGGATATACATATCGCCCCAGCCGCCCGACTTGTACCAGTCCTCAAAATCGAACCAAAATACCTCCCGCGTAAGCTCGTTGAAGCTTCTGCGCAGGGCGTCGCTGTCCCGTATATTGCAATTCAGCTCAAACATAAGCCGTTCCTCATACCTTTGTTATCTTTGCGAAATTCGCCATGAGCTTTTTGCTGCCCGCGCTGTCAAACGCAATGGTGAGCATGGTATCGTTGCCCATGCGCTTTGCCTCGGTGACGGTGCCCTCTCCGAAAACGTTGTGGCGGACGCGGTCGCCTGCTGCGAACACCTCTCCCGTAGCGTGCGGGGTCGCGGTGACGGGCTTCTTCGCCGTTTCCTCGGCAAGGTAGTTCCGCTTCTGCGGCTTTGTCCCCGTATAACCGAACGACTTCGGACGCTCGCCGTGCTTCTCGACAAATTCCTCGGGTATCTCCCGCATGAAGGTCGACAGCTTGTTTGCGGAGGATTTTCCGTAAAGCATACGATACGCCGTGTGGGTTATCAGCAGGCGCTTCTTCGCGCGCGTTATCGCGACATACGCAAGGCGGCGCTCCTCCTCCATCTCGGACGGGTCGTAAAGGCTCATGTAGCTCGGGAAAATGTTGTCCTCCGCCGCAACGAGGAACACCGTGTCGAACTCAAGCCCCTTTGCGCTGTGCATTGTCATCAGCGAAACACGGTCTGTTTCCGAGTCGTAGCTGTCAAGGTCGGACACCAGCGCCACCTGCTCGAGAAAATCCGGCAGCGTTGCGTCGGGGTTTTCCTCCAGCATCAGCAGAGCGTTGGATTTCAGCTCGTTTATGTTGTCTATCCTCGGCTCGCCCTCCTCGCCCATTGCTTTAAGCGACTGGATATACCCGCTCTTCACCGCAACGGCTTCGATAAGCTCGTCAAGCCGCGCCGTGTCCGCAAGCTCGTCCAGCTCCTCGAACAGGTTCGCCGCCGCGCGCAGCGCGTTCGCCTTTCGCGACAGAGTTTCGTATTCCGCTGCGTTCGCGCATACCTCGATAGGGCTTATCCCCAGCCCCTCCGCAATGCGCACTATCTCGTCGACAGTCGCCGCTCCGATGCCGCGCTTCGGCTCGTTTATTATGCGGCGGAAGCGTATCATGTCGTATGGGTTGTTGATAAGGCAGAGATAGGACATGATGTCCTTTATCTCTTTTCTGTCGTAGAAGCGCAGCCCGCCTACTATCTTGTACGGTATACCCGACCGCGCGAGCGCGTTCTCAAAGCTCCGGGATATCGCGTTGCTGCGGTAAAGAAGCGCAAAATCGGAGTATTTCTTCCCGTCCTTTATCCCGTCGAGGATCGTGTCGGCAACTGCCTTTGCCTCCGCTGCTTCGTTCGGGTAAAGGTTTATCTGAATTTTCTCCCCCTCGCCGAGGTCGCTCCAAAGGCGCTTTTCCTTGCGCTGCGAGTTGTTTCGGATAACGGCGTTAGCGGCCTCGAGTATCGTTTCGGTCGAGCGGTAGTTCTGCTCAAGACGGATAACACTGCAGTCCTTGTACTGCTTCTCGAAGCTCAGAATATTCTCAATCGTAGCGCCGCGGAAGCGATATATCGACTGGTCGTCGTCGCCGACAACGCAGAGGTTGCCGCTTGTCCCCGCGAGAAGCGAAACAAGGCGGTACTGCGCAACGTTTGTGTCCTGATATTCGTCCACCATTATGTATTTGTACAGATTTCTGTAATGCTCAAGTATTTCGGGATTGTCCTCGAAAAGCTTGACGGTCAGATAGATTATGTCGTCAAAATCCAGCGCATTCGCGGCGACAAGGCTTTTCTGATATTCCGCGTATACCTGCGCGGTCTTTTTCGCGGCGATATCGGCAGCCTCGTGCGCGTTAAGCGCATAGTCCTGCGGCGACATCATTTTGTCCTTGCAGCGGGAAATGGCGTTTCTGAACATCTTTACGCCCATGACCTTTTCGTCGATATCCAGCTTCTTCATGACCTCCTTGATGACACGCTTGGAGTCGTCGTCGTCATAGATGGTGAAGCCCGATTTATAGCCGACGTGTTCTATCTCGCGGTGGAGTATCTTGACGCAGGCGGAGTGGAACGTCGACGCGTTTATCTTTTCCGCGCCCTCGCCTATCATGGAAACAAGTCTTTCGCGCAGTTCGCCCGCCGCCTTGTTCGTAAAGGTTATCGCGAGGATATTCCACGGGTTGACCGGCTCGACGGAAATAATGCCCGCCAGCCGCTGCACGTTCTCCGCAGTGTGCTCAAGCGACGGAAATTCCTCGAGAAAACGTTCGTCCTCGGGGGACAGCGCGCGCTCCTCCGTGTCGTGATACGCGTTTCCGAATTTCATCATGTTCGCGATGCGGTTTACAAGCACCGTTGTCTTTCCGCTGCCCGCGCCCGCGATTATAAGCACGGAGCCTTTTACGCGGAAAACTGCCTTGCGCTGCATATCGTTCATCCTTGAGAAAAAGCTCTCGAGAGCGCGCTTTTTCAGTTCGGTATAGTTCATAAATTACCTTCCTTAAAGACTGCTTACGGGGGGAAAACGCCGTTCTCCCCCCAAAGCATTATCGTTGTTATTTATCGCTTGTTATTATTCCGCATCGGACGGCGCAGCCGATGTTGATGTCGTGCGGGTCGCGGTGGTGTAGTCGCTGCTGCCGAGCGCTATGAACGGATTGACCTCCGTGCCGATAGCCTGCGGCAGAACGCCGTTCCAGTTGGATACCTTAAGGTACTCTATGTAGTTCGGGCTCTTCTCGAGCTGCTCCTGAACCGCCTTGATAGCGTATGCCTCGGCGTCAGCCTTTATCTTCTGCGAGTCAGCCTCCGCCTGCGCCGCGATTACCTGCTGCTTGGCTTCCTCTTCCCTCTCGGCGGTCTTGTTCTGCATCTTGAGCGCGTCCTGCGCGGCGATCACCTTAGCCTGTATGGACTGCTCGAACGCTTCGTCGAACGAAAGGTTCTCTATCGCGAACGCAGTGACGATTATGCCCTGCGGCTCGAGCGTTTCCTTGAGCGATTCGTAAATTGCATTCTGAACGTCCGAACGGTTCTGAACAAGATCCTCAGCCTTTACCTTGCCTATCTCGTCCTTGGAAATTTTCGCGACATTCGGAACGAGAAGCTTTGTTTCAACATTGCTTATGCCGATCGTTCTGATTATCTCGGACAGCTTCGTGCCGTCGTAGTAATAGTTGAGCTTGAGCTGAAGGCTGTCGACCGTCTGCGTGTCGCTCGTGTAGGCGTCGGTCTGTACGGAGTATATCTGCTCGCGGGTGTCAACCTGCTCTATCTCCTCGACGAACGGAATGTGGAAATTAAGTCCCGCGGACATATCGCTCTCGACGATCTTTCCGAACTGATACTTGACCCCGATAAACCCCTCGTTTACGACCGTGAAGCTGTTCAGCAGCACCACGATGACAAGCACCGCGATTATACCCGCAACGACCCAGAAGCCGATGTTCTTTTTGCCGTTGTTATCAGATGAGCCGTTTGTAGAAAAACGCTGTTCTGCCATAGTTTTCTCCCTTCATTACTTGCCGCTGTTCCCTGCGGAAACCAGCTCGGAATACTTATCCTCCGCCTTGATATCCACATTAACAACGTCGCGCCTGCTTATGCCCGCCCGCGCGAACGCCTGCGTCAGCATTAGCTTTATTCTGTTTACCTGATTTACCTCGGAAGCGCCCGGGTCAAAGTCGACCGCGACTATATTGCTCTCGGGGTGCTGTCTGCGTATCTCGCCGATAACGCCCTTGCCGGTGACATGGTTCGGCAGGCAGGCGAACGGCTGCATACATACGATGTTCGGAACTCCCTCGTCGATAAGATCCAGCATCTCCGCCGACAGGAACCAGCCCTCGCCCGCGATGTTTCCGGGGGAAACTATCGCCTTGACCTTCTCGCGCATCTCGAAAATGTCGCCCGGGCAGCCGAATTTCGTTCCCTTTACCGCCTTGCGGTAGCTGTTCTCCATAAATCTTATCGCCTTTATCGCGGCGTTCTGGACAAACTTCTTTGTCGCAGGGAGATAAAGCAGCTCTCTCTTTGTAACGCCGTGGGAGCAGATGTAGTAGAAAAATCCCATTAGATCGGGGACAACGACCTCGCAGCCCTCGCTCTCGAGCAGCCCGATTATGTCGTTGTTCGCGACGGGGTGGAACTTTACGAGTATCTCCCCGACAAGACCTACCTTCGGTTTCTTTATGTCAAGCACGGGGAACTCGGAAAATTCTTTCACGATGTTCGTTACGTTATCGTTGAAGCGCTTGAGCGACAGGTATTGCAGCTCGTCCCGCAGGAACAGCCGCCACTTTTCGTAAAGCGCGTTCGCGCTCCCCTTTGTGACCTCGTAGGGGCGCACCTTATAAAGGCAGCGCGACAGCACGTCGCCGTAAACTATCGCCATAAACGCGCGTATCGCCATAGGAACCGATATCTTGAAGCCGCTCTGCTTTTCCAGCCCGACAACATTCAGCGATATCAGCGGAACATTATCAAAGCCCGCGTCCTTAAGCGCCTTTTTGAGCATTCCGACATAGTTGGTCGCGCGGCAGGCTCCGCCCGTCTGGGTTATCATGACGGCGGTCTTATTGAGGTCGTATTTTCCGCTGTTGAGCGCGTGGATAAGCTGTCCGACAATAAGTATCGACGGGTAGCACGCGTCGTTGTTGACGTATTTCAGACCCTCGTCCACCACTGCCTTTGAGCAGTCGGTAAGTATCTCGACATTATAGCCCGTGTGCCTGAACGCCGCCTCAAGCATATCGAAGTGTATCGGCGCCATCTGCGGGCAGAGTATCGTGTAGTCCTTGCGCATTTCCTTGGTGAACTCGGGCTGGCGGATATATCCGAGATGACCCTTGACAGGCTTGTAATGATGCCTTGCCCTTTCGTCGACAACGGAAATGAGCGAGCGCAGGCGTATCCTTGCCGCGCCGAGGTTGTTTACCTCGTCTATCTTAAGGCAGGTGTAAAGCTTGCCGAAGCTGCGGAGTATCTCCTGCACCTCGTCGGTGGTTATAGCGTCAAGGCCGCAGCCGAAGCTGTTGAGCTGAACAAGCTCAAGGCAGTCGTGATTTCCGACAACGTGCGCCGCCGCGTACAGCCTTGTATGGTATGTCCACTGGTCGACAACGCGTATCGGGCGGACTACCTTTTCCATGTGCGCAACGCTGTCCTCGGTAAGCACCGCGAAGCCGTAGCCCGCTATCATCTCGGGAAGGCCGTGGTTTATCTCGGGGTCAACGTGATAGGGACGTCCCGCGAGGACAATGCCGCGCTTTCCGTTCTCTTCAAGGAATTTTACCGTTTCCTCGCCCTTTCTGCGCATTTCCGCCTTGAACGCGCTGTCCTCGGCATAAGCCTTTGCGAGTGCGGAAACAATTTCCTCTTTTGTTATGTTAAGCTCGGGCAGGTCTTTCGAGAATTCCTCGTAAAGCCGCTCGCCCATTCGCTTTTCGTTAAATATCGGGAGGAACGGGTTCATGAGCTTTACGTCCTTGCGAAGCTCCGGAACGGAGTTTTTGATGACCTCGGAATATGTAGCGACAACGGGACAGTTGTAGTGGTTGTCGCCGCCGTTGTCGTCGCCCATTTCATACGGCATCGCGGGGTAGAAAATGAGCTTCACGCCGCTGTCGATAAGCGCCTGTATATGCCCGTGCGCAAGCTTCGCGGGGTAGCACACCGACTCGGACGGCATGGTTTCGATGCCCTTGTCATAAATCGCGCGGGAGGATTTCGGAGAGAGCTTGACGCTGAACCCAAGCTCGGTGAAAAGCCTGTGCCAGAACGGGTAGTTCTCGTACATGCCGAGCACGCGCGGAAGCCCGATCACGCCGCGCTTCGCCGTCGCCTCCGGCAGGCATTCCCTGTCGAAAAGCAGCTTGTATTTGTATTCGTAAAGATTGGGCAGCTTTTCCTTTACGGAAACATTGCCCGCGCCGCGTTCGCAGCGGTTGTTGCTTATGTATATCTTCCCGTCGGGGAATTTCGTTATGGTGAGCAGGCAGTTGTTGCTGCATTTTCCGCAGCGCGCCGTGGTTTTTTCCGCCTTGAAATTCTCGAGCGACGCCGCGTCGGAGAGCGTCGTGCCCTTTCCGTCGTCGCGCTCCATTGCGACGAGCGCGCTTCCGTATGCACCCATAAGCCCCGCCTTGTCCGGACGGATAACTTCTTTTCCGCAGATAAGCTCGAATGCGCGCAGAACGCTGTCGTTCATGAACGTTCCGCCCTGAACGATTATCTTATCGCCCATTTCTGACGTATCGCGCAGCTTTATAACCTTGAACAGCGCGTTCTTGACTACCGAGTAGGAAAGTCCCGCCGAAATATCCGCGACGGTCGCGCCCTCCTTCTGAGCCTGCTTTACGCGGGAGTTCATGAAAACGGTGCAGCGCGAGCCGAGGTCAACGGGGTTCTCCGCCGTAAGACCCAGCTTCGCAAACTCCGCGGAGGTCATTCCGAGCGCAACGGCAAAGTTCTCGATAAACGAGCCGCAGCCGCTGGAGCAAGCCTCGTTTAGCAGAATGGACTCTATCTCGCCGTTCTTAACGCGCATACACTTCATATCCTGCCCGCCGATGTCGAGGATAAACTCCGCGCCGGGCAGCACCTTGTCCGCCGCCTTATAGTGCGCCATGGTTTCTATCTCGCCGTAGTCCGCGCCGAGCGCCGCCTTGATGAGGTGCTCGCCGTAGCCCGTGGTGCAGACCTTTGCTATGTACGCGTCCTTCGGCAGGAGGGAGTAAAGCTCCTTGAGTATCCCTATGACGGACTTGAGCGGGTCGCCGCCGTTTCCGCTGTAATGGGAATAAACTATCGCCGCATTCGAGTCGATAAGCGCCGCCTTTGTCGTGGTCGAGCCTGCGTCAATGCCGAGATAGCAGGCGCCCTTCGTCTGCGAAAGCTCCGCAGTCGGAATAACCGCCTTTGCGTGGCGCTCATGGAACGCCTTAAGTTCTTCCTCGTTCTTAAACAGCGGCGCAAGGCGCTCTACCTCGCGGAGCTGATTGCCCTCAAGGGAGTTTGCCCGCTCGACAAGCTCGTCGATAGACACCTCGGCGCTCTCGTCGGAGAACGCGCAGCCCATTGCCACGAAAAGATTTGCGTTTTCGGGGAAGATTATATGCTCGGGAGTAAGCCCGAGGGTTTCTATAAATCTCTGACGCAGCTCGGAAAGGTAATGCAGCGGGCCGCCGAGGAACGCAACTTTCCCCCTTATCGGCTTACCGCAGGCAAGTCCGCTTATCGTCTGATTTACTACCGACTGGAAAACGGACGCGGCGATATCGCTCCGCTTCGCGCCGTCGTTGAGCAGCGGCTGGATATCGCTCTTCGCGAAAACTCCGCAGTGGGACGCGATAGGGTATATCGTCGTGTGCTGCTTCGACAGCTCGTTTAAGCCACCGATGTCGGTGTTAAGAAGCGCCGCCATCTGGTCGATAAACGCGCCGGTACCGCCCGCGCAGCTTCCGTTCATGCGCTGCTCAAGCCCGCCGGTGAGGTAGGTTATCTTCGCGTCCTCGCCGCCAAGCTCGATAGCTACGTCGGTCTGCGGGATAAGCTCGCGGATAGCGTTTGTTCCCGCGGCGACTTCCTGTACAAAGGGAATGCCGAGCCATTTGGACACGGAGATACCGCCCGAGCCGGTGACCGCGATATAAACGCGCTCTCCGCGGAACTCCTCGCCGACGCCCGAGATGATATCGGCTACGGTTTTTCTTATATCGGAAAAATGGCGTTTATACCTGCTGTAAAGCAGGTCGTCGTTCTCGCCGAGAACTGCGGCTTTAACAGTCGTAGAGCCAATATCCAGCCCGACACGCTTCAAACAAATCAGATCCTTTCCATGAAAAACGGCTTGCGCCGTGAAAAAATTTTTGTCCAATCATAATGATTATATCACACTTGAGGGAAAAATTCAACCCCAAATTGCGCCTTGTTTACAGCAAACTCCCCGCACAGAGCGGGGAGAACGCAGTGTGTTTTTTATTCAAGCTCGAACGCGCCGGTATAGAGCCTGTAATACTGTCCCTTCTCGGCGATGAGCTTCTCATGGCTGCCGCGCTCGATTATGCGCCCGTGGTCGAGCACCATGATAACGTCGGAGTTTTTGACCGTGGACAGCCTGTGCGCGATGACAAATACAGTCCTGCCCTGCATGAGCGCGTCCATGCCCGCCTGAACGATGGACTCCGTTCTCGTGTCGATAGAGGAAGTCGCCTCGTCGAGTATCATAACCGGCGGGTCTGCGACCGCAGCCCTTGCTATCGAGATAAGCTGGCGCTGACCCTGCGAAAGACCGCTGCCGTCGCCCTTGAGGACTGTGTTGTACCCCTCGGGGAGCATTCGGATAAATCCGTCCGCGTTGGCGAGCTTCGCCGCCTTTATGCATTCCTCGTCGGTGGCGTCGGGCTTTCCGTAGCGGAGATTGTCCATGACTGTCCCCGTAAACAGGTTTACGTCCTGCAAAACCACGCCTAGCGAGCGCCGCAGGTCTGATTTCTTTATTTTATTGATATTTATGCCGTCGTAGCGTATCTTTCCGTCCGCAATGTCATAGAAGCGGTTGATAAGATTGGTTATCGTGGTCTTGCCCGCGCCGGTTGCGCCGACAAACGCGACCTTCTGCCCCGGCTCGGCGTATATCTTTATATTGTGGAGGACAAGCTTGTCGGGGACATAGCCGAAATCCACGTCGTCGAGAACGATATCGCCCTTTAATTCGGTGTAGGTCACAGTGCCGTCGCCGTGAGGGTGCTTCCATGCCCAAAGACCGGTGCGCTCCGAAGCTTCCGAAAGCGAGCCGTCCTCGCCGCGCTTCGCGTTTACAAGGGTAACATAGCCGTCGTCGCTCTCGGGCTGCTCGTCGATAAGCGTGAATATTCTCTGCGCACCCGCCATAGCCATTGCGACGGAGTTAAGCTGCTGGGAAACCTGCCCGATAGGACCGATAAAGCTTCTAGAAAGCTGGAGGAACGAGGCAATGCCGCCGAGCGTGAGTACTCCTACCGAGAAGCACGCAACGTTGGTAACTCCGTTTATCGCCATAACGCCGCCGATTATCGCAAGTACAACATACAGGAAGTAGCCCATGCAGTTGTTTATCGGCATGAGAGCGTTGGCGTAGGCGTTCGCCTTGAACGCGTCCTCGCACAGGCCTGCGTTCTTTCCATCAAATATCTCCTTTGCCTTGCTCTCGTGGCAGAACACCTTTACGACCTTCTGACCGTTTATCATTTCCTCGATATAGCCGTTTACGTCGCCGATAGACTGCTGCTGCCGCATAAAGTACTTTCCGCTGCTCCCAGCTACCTTGCCCGTGACAAAGAACATCAGGCACAGGAAAGCGACTACAACGAGCGTGAGCCACAGCGAAAGGCTGAGCATGGAGCAGAACACCGTGATTATGGTGACGAGCGAGGAAACAACCTGCGGTATCGTCTGGGAAATCATCTGACGGAGCGCGTCGGTGTCGTTGGTGTAATAGCTCATTACGTCGCCGTGGGTGTGGGTGTCGAAATAGCTTATCGGGAGGGTCTGCATATGCGAGAACATCTCGTCGCGGATATTTTTAAGCATACCCTGCGAAACGTTCGCCATCAGCCTGTTATACGCAAGCGTGCAGAGAACGCCCGCGAGGAAAAGCGCAGCCATTCCGCCGAGCGCGCCGAGCAGCCCCGAAAAATCGGGGTTATCCGTCCCGACGAGCGGGAGGATATAGCTGTCTATCAGCGTCTTTATGAAAAGCGAGGAAGCAACGCTCGCGATACTGCTTATTACAATGCTTATGGTGACGAACACCATCTGCACACTGAACGGCTTCATATAGCCGAGCAGCCTCTTGATGACCTTTCCGTCGACAGCCGCCATGGGCGAGCCGCCGCGCGGGGGCATTTTTGCCGTATTTTTATTCATCTGCGCTTCCTCCCTTCGTCTGGGAATCATATATCTCGCGGTAGATATCGTTGCGGGCGTAAAGCTCGTCGTGAGTTCCCGCGTCGTTTATCGCGCCGTTCTCCATTACAACGATAAGGTCGGCGTTGCTTATCGAGGACACTCTCTGCGCAATGATTATCTTCGTTGTGTCGGGAATTTCCTCCGCGAACGCCTTTCTTATCATTGCGTCAGTCTTGGTGTCGACCGCGCTGGTCGAGTCGTCGAGAATTAGTATCTTCGGCTTCTTGAGCAGCGCTCTCGCAATGCAAAGGCGCTGCTTCTGACCGCCCGAAACATTCGCGCCGCCCTGCTCGATGTAGGTGTCGTATTTATCGGGGAACGTCTGTATGAACTCGTCCGCGCAGGCAAGACGGCATACGCGCTCGATATCCTCGTCGGTCGCGTTCTCGTCGCCCCAACGGAGGTTATCCTTTATTGTCCCCGAGAAAAGCACGTTCTTCTGAAGCACCATCGCGACGTTGTTTCTCAGCGCGTCCAGGTTATAGTCGCGCACGTTTACGCCGCCTACGATAACTTCGCCCTCGGTCGCGTCGTAAAGCCGCGGTATCATCTGCACCAGCGTGGATTTCGACGAGCCTGTTCCGCCGATAACGCCGACGGTCTGCCCCGACTTTATTTTAAGGTCGATATGCCGCAGCGCGTCGTTCTCTGCCTTTTCCGAATATCTGAAAGAAACGTTCCTGAACTCAACGGAGCCGTCCGCAACCTCGGAAACGTTCTTCTCGCCGTCGACAATGCTGCTCTTTTCGTTGAGCACTTCTGCAATTCTGTCGCCGCTTGCCTTTGACATGGTGAGCATTACGAATATCATGGATATCATCATAAGGCTCATCAGAATCTGCATGGCGTATGTGAACATGGACATCAGCTCGCCGGTCGTAAGCCCGTTCCCGGGGATATTCCCGCCCGCGACGATGCTCTGCGCGCCGAGCCAAGATATCAGCATTATGCAGGTGTATACGGCTATCTGCATTGCGGGCGCGTTGAACGCTATGGTTTTCTCCGCCTTGGTGAAATTCCTGTAAATGCTGTCGGATATCTTCCCGAATTTGCCTATTTCGTGTTCCTCGCGGACGAAGCTCTTAACTACCCTTATGCCGCGCAGATCCTCCTCAACAACGTTGTTGAGCTTGTCGTAGGTCTTGAACACCTGCGTAAATCTCGGGTAGGACAACTTTATGATTATCGCGAGAACTATCGCCAAAAAAGGAATGACCGCAACAAATATCGTAGCAAGCTGCGCGTTTACCCCGAACGAGAAAATGAACGCGAAAATAAGCATTGCCGGTGCGCGGAACGTTATCCTGGTCATCATCTGAAACGCCTGCTGTACGTTGGACACGTCGGTCGTAAGACGGGTAACAAGGCTCGCGGGGGAGAATTTGTCGATATTCCCGAAGGAAAATTGCTGGATATTATAGTACATATCCTGTCTGACATTCCTTGCGAAAAGCGAGCTTGCGCGCGAGGCGGTGTAGCCCGACATGACCCCGAAAAACAGCGCCGCAGCCGTCAGCGCCAGCAGTATAACGCCGTATTTTACGACCTCGTTCATATCTCCGAGGGTTATCCCCTTGTCTATAAGGGCAGCCATTACCAGCGGTATCATGACCTCCAGAACCGACTCGCATATAACCAGTATCGGGGTCAGTATCGCCGGAAGCTTTGCGTCCCTTATGCATTTACTGAGCGTTTTTAACAATCTTATCCACTCCTTTTGTTCTGTCAGCAGCTTCTATATTTTTCTCCATTCTGTCAAGATAGCCGTTGAGCGCTTCGATCTCCTCCGGCGAAAAGCCTTTCGTCAGAACGGCCTCCATCTGCGTCGTGTCCGCGCGGAGCTTTCCCGCAAGCTCGCGCGATTTTTCCGTAAGGACGATCTTTTTCAGCCTTGCGTCGTATGACACGCTCTCTCGGGCGATAACGCCCTTTTTCTCGAGAAGTATAAGCACCTTCGAGGCGGTGGAGCGGGTTATCCCAAGCTCGTTTTCGAGGTCGCGCTGCATAACGTCGCGCCCGAGCACCTCCGCGTCGCACAGCATTCCTATTATCCAGCCGTTGCTGCAAGTCATGTTGTCGACCTCTTTTTTGCCCTCGTAGTTCCTGTCGATGTACCGGCGCACCGCGTTGTTTATCATTCTCAGTCGCATTCCTATGCTGCGGTTGTCCATTTACCCCCCTCTTTCTTGTCGCATATGCTACATACTTGTCGGATATGCTACATTATAAGGCAATTTATATAATTTGTCAAGTCATTTTTTGTGATAAAATCACGAAAATTACGCATTAAAAATAATACACGTTCCTTGTGATTTTTGAGAAATAATATCATTTTGTTAAGTTTATTATTGAATTTTGTCTAATTATATGATATACTGTAATTTGTACGATTGCGGCAGACGCCGCAGAATAACAGGAGGGAACAGTTTTATGTATAAAATTGTAACTAAGAAGATCCTCAACCCCACAGTAACGCTGATGGAGGTAGAAGCGCCGATGATCG